>JALTEW010000053.1 GCA_027073795.1 bacterium
TTCTTTTTCTCGTGGGAGGAGGGGTTATCCATAATTTTGCCTTTGCTCTGATTATCGGTGTGGTTGTGGGGACCTATTCATCCATTTATATCGCGAGTCCCGTTGTTCTTTTCTTTGAACCTTATGGCAGAAACAAGAAAGGGGTAAAACAGAAAAGGCCTTCTGCACCAGCGCCCAAACCTAAGCCCTTCAAAACCTTACCGCCTCCATCAGAAAAAACCGAAGAGGTTGTTGTAAAAAAGCCTTCCCCCGCGCGAAAAACAGCTGCGGCGAATAATAAAAAGAAACGACCGCAAGGCAAAAGGAAGCGCCGCAAAAAGTAACCTGATTAAATTTTTTCATGGCTTCACTCATAAACTGGGCAGGAACTGCTTTATTCATACTTATTCTGGCCATTGGGTTTTTTTCCATTACCTTTGGAATTCCCGGAACATGGATCATCCTGCTTGATGCTATTCTGTACGGGTGGGGAACACATTTCAAGGTCCTGACCCCACACGTTCTCATCACTCTAACTGTTCTCGCAATCTCCGGAGAAATCCTGGAGTTTTTTCTCAGCATTAAAGGCATCAAACGCTCAAAACCGTCTAAAGGGGTTGTTATTGTCTCCTTTTTCAGTGGCATTTTCCTTGCAGTTCTGATGGCCCCCCTCTTTTTAGGTTTCGGGGCGGTTCTCGGTGCCTTGATTGGAACCTTTGGGGGCGCCTTCCTGATGGAATATTCCGCGGAAAAGCGTGTTGGTCATGCCATGCATATTGGCTGGAAGGCTTTTTTAGGACGCTTGGCGGGTTTCATAGCCAAACTGGCCGTAGCTACTATCATGGTTGTCATCATTTTTTCTCGATTATTTTTTTAGTAAAATACTTTAAATTTTTTCTTGACAACACAGACATCTTGAATTATAAAAAATATAAAGGTATTTTATTTTTATAATTTGAAGGGGGAAATCAATGTCAAGAAAAAAAAAAAAAAAATCGAGCTATGTCATTCAGTCTGTCGTCAACGCCCTGAACCTGCTGGAACAGTTCATACGCTCAGAGGGCGAACTCGGTGTAACGGAACTCAGTAAACGGCTTGGCTTGCACAAAAACAATGTTTTCAGGCTCTTGGCCACCCTGGAATCAAAAGGGTATATCGAGCAAAACAAAGCCACAGAGAACTACCGTCTCGGTGTCAAGAGCCTGGAACTGGGTCAGACTTACATCCACCAGATGGGTCTCGTTCACCACGCCCACCCAATCATGGAAGAACTTGTAAAAAAATGTCAGGAAAATGTCTATCTTGGCGTGGTCCAGGGAAAGGTTGTTGTGTACCTCGATATGGTTGAAGCAAATCAGGTCGTTCGCGTGGCTTCCCGAATCGGCCAGCAACTTCCCATTCACTGCTCATCCATCGGAAAGGTGCAAATTGCCTTCATGAGTGAATCTGAACTTGAACGACTCAAATTAAAGGACACCCTTAAGCGATACACTCCAAATACCATCACGGATTATGAGGCCCTCAAGAAACACCTGGAAGGCATCCGAAAGGTGGGGTATGCCATAGACAACGGGGAGTTTGATGAAGGGGTTCGCTGTGTCGCCGTGCCTATCCGCGATTATACGCGTCAGATTGTGGCCGGACTCTCCATATCGGGTCCTATTTTCAGAATGACCGATAAGAACCTCGAGAAACTGATTATCCCTGAAATGATTAAGGCGGGTAAGGAAATATCAAGACGTCTCGGTTTTGACATAGCGTCAAATTGAGTTTTCTGGCTTAGTTTGCGCTGTTTGAAAAGGGTGCAAACCATGCTTTTTGAAACGCGCCGAAACTATTTGATCTTAACTATAAATTCGTAACCTAAAGGACCGATTCATCGGTCAAAAAGGAGGGTATTATGTCATCACGTGTAGCAAGAGTCACGGATATTATCGCCGCTTCCCCTAACAGCTTTGACGAGGCCATCAAGGTGGGATTCGAACGGGCCACCAAGACGCTGAGAGGCATTACAGGGCTAAAGGTCGTCGAGTTCAGCGTCTCAGTTGAAGATGCCAAGATATTGGAATACCGCGTAAGGATGGAAGTTATCTTTATCCTCGAAAACTGAAGCTGATCCGAAAAACAAAAGGGAACCACAGACCTGGTCGTGGCTCCTTTGATGGATAAAACCTCTGTCTTCTGCGCGGCCTATAAGGGAACTTTATTTGGGCTGAAGGCCCATACCCTCCGGGCACCCCTTGTGGTACCAGGACAAGAGATGGGTGTATTTATCCCATGAGAGAGTCGGGCCTCTTCTTACAATCCTTTCAGGAAGGGCGCCAATCAAACCTATCCAGGCCCTCAGGTATCCATGATACCTGATAATATTTGCTGAACCAGCCCCATGATTCTTCTTGAAGTAACGGATGAGAGACCTTTGATACTCTACACGGGCCCGGGGCTTGACTTGACGGACGGAACTCCCCTGAAAATGAATAATCCTCACATGGGGCAGAAAAAAAACCTTCCATCCCTGACGTTTTAATCTGAAACAGAGGTCTGTCTCCTCCAGAAAAAAGAAAAAATCTTCGTCAAAAAGCCCCACGGATTTTACCGCCTCCATTCGCATCATCATGGCGGCCCCAATCACTGAATCAACTTCCACAGAGCTGGCAAACCGCTGCCGTTTCCCCGGATATTTCTCCGGGAAAATTATTTGGAGAAGAGACTTGTTTGTCAGCTCCGTTAAAAGCGTGGGGAAGGATACGATGGAGTTCTGCAAACGGCCATCGGGGTAAACCAACTGGCAGCCAGCGATACCGGCCTCAGGGTGATCTTCCATAAAATGAAGGAGTTCGGGAACAGTCTCCTCATGTAAGATTGTGTCGCTATTCAGTAACAGGGCATATTCCGATTCCACACTCTTCAGCGCAAGATTGTTGGCCCTTCCAAATCCCAGGTTCCTTTCATTGACTACCAGATGTACCCATGGATACATCTGTCGAATCATTTCAGGTGTATCATCTTCGGAGGCATTATCTACCACCACAACAGTCCAGGTACGGTAGGGGTCCGCTTTTTCGATAGAGGCAAGGCAGGCACGCGTCATCTCCCGGGTATTCCACGTAACGATAATGATGGTTAGATCAGCTGGCATGCGTTGTCAGCCCTTTAAAACTAAATATTCGTATGTCTTCGTGTCTCTCCGCAGAAATGTAGTGATACACCTCATGATACCCATATTTCTCAAGAAGCTTCATCAGGACGGGGGTCTCTTTTACCTCCCGGCGGTTTAGCACCACAAAGTCAATTTCATGCCTGCGAAGGGCGTTGACATCCCTTTCACCCAGGGTAGGTAGAAAAATCGTTCGGCACCCTGCATAATAGCTCACTCTTGTCATGGAAGTTAGAACGCTGCACGCACGCCCTTTCGGCTTTCTTCCCGAAATCCACTTGCCAACCACTTTCCTTCCATATTTGTCCATTCTGTAAGGCCTTGTCCCTTTAACAACACTGATTCCCAAAATGGGAATGAGAAAAATAATCCCCACAAATTTCGGGGTTAATCGACTATTTCTGAAAAAGGAGGCCATACGATTACACGCATAGATAAGGCCAATGGCTGCCCACAAAAACCAGAACATCGCCACGGCGCTGTAATGCCGACGGCTTACATATCCATACCCACAGAGTAGAATTCCCAGAATGACCCAATAGAGCGCTGAAAAAACCAGGATAAACGTATCAACTCTGTTCCACGGGTAACGCTTAAATGACATAAAACGGAAAACGACCCATATCCCCACGGG
>JALTEW010000054.1 GCA_027073795.1 bacterium
TGCTTAGTCGTTGCAATAACCCCAATAATATAGCGTATAAGAATTATGGTGGTCGCGGTATAAAGGTGTGTGAAAGGTGGGCAAAATTTCCTAATTTTATTGCTGATATGGGTAGCCGTCCATCTAGCAAACACACGATCGATAGAATGAATAATGATGGAGATTATGAGCCATCAAATTGCAGGTGGGCTACTAGAAAAGAACAACAGAATAATATGCGAAGCAATCATTATTTAGAGCTTAATGGAGAAAAGAAAACGATCAGTCGCTGGTCTGAGGATTTGGGGATAAAGCTTACAACTCTTATCGGTAGGCTTGATAGGGGATGGACTGTAGAAGAGACGCTAACAACGCCACTTCACACACAACTGCACCACAAATAAGGAGATGTAATGAGCGTTCATATCATGGTTGGGGTCCCCGGAACCGGGAAGACGACATTAGCCAAGAAGCTACGCGACGATTTTGGTGGTATTATCATATCCAAGGACATCATTCGCTATCATATGCTTGGCATTGAGTTTGACCCCAACCTTGAGAACGAAGTTGATCGTATGTTCAGGGCGATGCTGTCTAGCAGCCTATATGGATACGTTGACAACATTATCATTGATAACACTAATCTAACCAAGGAGACCAGGAAGTCGTTGATTGACAGGGCACACACATCTAACAGAGATGTTATCGCCCACGTATTCAACACTGATAAATACGAGGCGTGGGACAGAAAGCAAAGCACGGGTAGTTCTATGCCGATCAGCGACTTTAATCGTTTGATAAACATTTACGAGCCAGTGGATAAGGATGAGGGGTTTTCAGAAATCATCGTGCATTGAGGGGGCTGACATGCTATACGATGGATCGGAGCCAAAAACATTACACGAGAAGCGGGTATCACCTGGTGGGCGAGTGCGATATATCCCCACTGGAACGATGTGGCCAACCAATTACTTCCAACCCGGAACGTACATCGTGCGGGTTGACAAGAATATTAAGTCAGTTGCCAGAATCGTCGAACCAGCACGCGCAGAAGTAGCGGCGGCTATCGAAGAAGCCCGTGATACGATGCAGAAGAAACTTAGCGAGCTACTAAGATTTCTTCCAAAGGAACATTTTAACACGGATATAGAGCAAGAAGCATACGAACAATATGCGCAAACATTTATTGATAAGGGGTTGGACCCATATCCGATGACGCTGTCTATGCAGTCAGTATGGGATATTGTAGACGCGGCAATCAACGCACTAAAAGATCATGAATGAAAAGCCGCTTGGACAGAAGTCATATGGCAGCATCGGTCACGTCCCAGGAAGTCTAGTTGGCCCAGGAGATCACATGGTTCCGCCAGGACAAGCCGCCATTGTCTGTGAAAGGAAACGTGATAGACACGATCACATTATAGTCCAGGTAAAGGTTGACGGATCTAATGTATCCATTGCTAACGTAAACGGTGAGATTATCCCGCTAACAAGGGCAGGTTATCAAGCAAATACAAGTCCATACAAACAGCATCATATGTTCAGTAACTGGGTTTATGGCCAGCTAGATAGGTTTGAGTTTCTTAAACCGGGTGAGCGTCTTTGCGGAGAATGGATGGCCAGAGCACACGGAACCAGGTATAATCTTCCACACGAACCATTTATTGCCTTCGATCTAATGACACTACCCCATAAGCGCGTTATACTAGATGAACTGCGTAGACGTGTTCTTCCGTATGACTTTATATTGCCATATACTCTGTCGGAAGGGCCGCCACGATCAATTGAATGGTGCAAGAAAGCCATCGAAGGCATATCGCCGCATGGAGAGATAGATCCAGTTGAAGGCGTCGTTTGGCGATGCGAGCGCAAGGGCGAGGTTGACTTCCTTTGCAAGTGGGTGCGGTCTGATAAGATTAACGGAAAGTATCTCCACGAGGAAGTCTGGAACTGGCAGCCTGGTTGAAATGGCTGGGCGATTGTAGTATAATACGCATATAGGAGGCGGGCCGTCGTGAAGAAACTAGAAAAGCTCATCGGAAAATACGAGTCCCACCTTCGCCTCTGCGCTAAAACCAGAAAAGACATTAGCAATCGCATCGTCGATCTGCTAAAACCAGTCATTCCAACCCTAGCAGTATCTTTCGCAACAGCTGGAGCCACAAGATTTGTAGCAGACTGGCAATATTTACGCTATAGTAAAGAGAGAAGGATCTCGCTCACTGATGTTTTGCATGACTTTGTGCCGATTATTAAGATCGTTGGCGATGTGTGGATCAGCGATGATGAGATGTATGAAGTGCGGAGGATTTTAGAGGAGACACTATAATGATGGCTGCATACATAATGGGGGCGCTGGCTTTTATAATGTTGGGCTGCGCTACATTCAAAGAGGAGGAGCGGGGAGAGTATCTTGTTGCTGCTGCTGGGTCGGTAGTATTCGCGCTGTTCTTAGCGTGGTTAAAGTAACGATAAAGGACATATTATGTCTAGTTATGCAATAAGGAGATTGAAATGGACAACTGCCTCAAGGATATTGATCGTGATAATTTCAATACAGTTTCAGTTATGGTATGTTTGGATGTAATCGACGAGGAGGAGTCGAAGAGGTTATTGGAAGAGGCTTGTTACTGTATTGCTAACTTGAAAAAGGAGATCAATAAACACCTTGGAGTAGAAAGAGATGTATTAGAAGCGTTTAATAGACGGTGGCCAGAGGAAAGCGAGACAAGTGGGTTCGATTCCCACCCACCGCTCAGTGATCCACACTAAATCAAATGGAGGTGAATCCCTCATATAACTACAAAAAACCCATAGGGATCACATTTGGCGGGAAAGGAATTGATGAGTTCGACTCTCATGCCCGCCACAGGAGGAACAGTGACTAGACGATATAAATGCAATCAATGTGGAAAGATTCAGCGGGTTATCTTTATCAAGGAAGATGTGCCAGAATCGTTGATATGCCCAGAGTGCAGTGGCAAGATGGACTTATTGCCGGTGCAGCTTAATAACCACTTTCATCCAACGAGGAGGGGAAATGAACGCAAATATAACCATGAAGATGGTTGATGAGAATCTGTATAACCAAATATCAAGCGATTTCTATATTAGCCCTATAAACGTAGAATACATTCATGGTATAGCTATAGTTCCGAGCGACGCTTCGTCCCTTGGATTCGATTTATCTAACGTGCTGCGCGAGATAGTTATATATGCTACGCGCAATGTTGATAGAGACCATCAATAACGGGGGGGTAATGTTTACAAGAAAGCGAGTAAAGAAGCTAGAAGATGCTGTTGCGCAGATACGCAAGCAACTTAGTTGCAAGCATGATAAAGTGGAATACTTTTATGATGGTTTTAGTGGTGGGTATCAGAGGTGCGCTGAATGTGGATTGACGCTTAAACATTATCCAGTCATTGATGATATGGATAAAGACAGGGCTAAAGATAAGCGAGCAGAAGCAAAACGGTTAATGGAGGAGGCTAACGATTTAGAGGGGGCGGAGAATGAGCAAGAACAGCTCTAAAGTAACCATGAAGGAGCTGCGTGAGGCCGCCGAGGCGCTTAAGAAGTGCTATGATAAGCACGGTGATGATAAAGATCTTTGCGCGGATGAGTTTGCGAGATTACAGTGGCTATTGATAGAGATAGATGAGGTGTCGGTTGATTTTCGGGCGTGAATAGTGTATAATGTGCTTAGATCATTGAAAATTCGGGCGAGCATTAGATTCGACAGGGGCATGGAAGCAACGATAGCGCGGGCAAAAAGAACAACTAACGCAA
>JALTEW010000055.1 GCA_027073795.1 bacterium
GGGCGGTGTCGATGCGGCGCTTGGTATCGGTGTCTAACATGGGCTGCTATTCTTTGAGTTGTTTGGGTTGGAAAGCAGAAGTCAACACCTGCATCTGACGAATGGCGATTTCATTGAGACGTTTAAGACGCTCGCCCTGCGGCAGTTTCATGTGAATGAACTCGGCGTTCATGCTTTCCATATTTGCTAATACAAGCAGTTGCTCTATAGAGGCGTAATCGCGCATATTCCCTTTACGATCAGGATTGGCTTCACGCCACTCCGCAGCTGTCATGCCGAACAGCGCCACATTGAGCAGGTCGGCCTCGTTTGCGTAGGTCATCGCGGCCTGCGAGGGAGTAACCGTTTTCGGGATAAGATGTGACTTGATGGCGTCGGTGTGAATGCGATAGTTCAGCTTGGAAAGGGTGCGATTCAGGTTCCAGGCAAGCGACAGACGCCGATTCTCGTCTTCCTTTAGGCGCTGGAACTCCTTGATAAGATAAAGTTTGAACTCAACTGAAATCCAGGCAGCGAATTCAAAGGCAATGTCTTTGTGGGCGAATGTCCCGCCGTAACGGCCTTTTTTAGAGACAATGCCGATGGCGCCGGTTTTCTCGATCCACTGTTTTGGCGTCAACACAAAACTGTTCAATCCAGCGTTTTTTTTAAACCCCTCGAATTCGAGGGGTTTAAATGCCGGATTATGAAGTTGTTCCCAAATTCCAAGAAATTCAATGGTATTACGGTTTCGCATCCAATTCTGGATGATATGATCTGAGCGGTCGGGTTCTTTGTATTTGGCGATGTCGGTCAGAGAGATGTAGTCATCTTTTTTCTGGGTTAAAATAGTAATAGTGGTGCCTTTTACTTCTATAACCTCTTTTTCTTTTTTCCCCATGGATAGACTCCCTATACGGCAAACTGGTTCAGAGGCACGTAGTCCTTGATATATTCGGGGACAAGACGGCGGTATTTTTCCGGCACGGCGCGCAGGTCACCGGTTGAAAAGGCCGGATTGGTGGCAAGGTCCGTGAACTCACGGCTGTCGATAATGTGGCGAACACGACCGCTGGTAATGTAGACCTTGAAGTAGTGCTTGATGGCCGGAATGGCCGAGGGGGGTTCTGGTACGTAATCCGCTACAAACTTGACGAACTCTTCTTCCAAAAGTTCATCCTTGGATTTGAAGCGCGGGATGAACCCAAAGACCTTTTCCAGGATCTCCCGCAGTGTGATCCGGCGATCCACGAGGAAAAGGACGCGCCGGGCATTGCCGGTGCGCAGGAAGAGTTTGATCACGGCGGCTGCGGTAAGCGTTTTGCCCATTCCCGTGGCCATTTCAAAGAGAAACCGGTCGTGCCCCTCCCGGACGGCATTCTGCAATCGGTAGATTGCCTTGAGCTGATAGGGGCGCAAGAAACGTAGCTTGTTGGCCTCGATGTAGGCCGGGCGCTCTGCTTCATTTTTCCATCCGGCGTCAGACTGGTAGGAGGGGCGTTGCGTAAGGGCGATGTAGTCCTCTCGGATATTCTCGTCCATAAGGCGCTGGGGGTTGGGTGACACGCTCTGATACGTGATGACCGAATCGGGCGTCGGGAATGATGTGATGATGTATGGATTACCGCGCTCTAAATCCCAGAAATAGTGCAGGTTGCCGTTCGAGAGAACGACAAAGCGGCAGTTCTGGGAGCGGGCGTATTTGCGGGCCTGTTCTTTCCCGATCAGTGGATTCTTATCCTCGGACTTTGCCTCTAGGACGATAATAGGAAATCCACGCTTGTCGAGCAGGAGGAAATCGACAAATCCCCGCTTTGTCTTTTCGAAATTTTCGCCAAGGGATTCCAGATATGTTTCCTTGATCTCAACCTTCGGCTCAAGCTGGATGTTAGCAGGAGAGTTTCCTTTGGGAAAGAAACGCCAACCGGCTGCCTCAAGCAACTTGTTAATCCTGATTCGTGCTTTGGCTTCTTTCTCGGACACCCTATTCTCTCATCCAGCCTCGGTAGTTAAGCGGAACACCAGCCACACTTTATACTTCTCATTCCCACATTTATATTCCTTTGTCAAGCTTCCAACTGTCACACGATGTATCACGTTAATATTACAACTAAATCAACATCCTTATGAAAAAGTCTACATAAATAATTCAATCTTCTTTTCAGTTAAAATTAGAATCAAATTGTTAAACTTTCCAACACTAATTCGCTCTACTTATGGATGGTTTGATGCCGCGCTCAAAAGTGCTCCGCTTTTTTGTCATGCCGAATCATCGTGTTCGTTTTCACCCTCGATATCCTGGAAATCTCCGTGCCAAAGGTCAAACTCCTTGCCAACTTTCCAATTTTTCACGTCGGTTCGGGCATCGAGCCAGGCTGTGATCCGGCTTAATTTGGCATCCGGGTTGTCAGAGCGACGGCCAAGTTCCACGATCACGTCCAGTTTATCTTCTTTACCTCCTCCCCCACAATAACATCCATTTGATTCAATGGCCTCTTCGATGAAGGCGTCAAGGAAATCATCGAATCCATCTTTACGATTTCGCGTAACGACGAGTTGTCGCCCCCATTCGGTAAATTCGCCATAATGTTTCTTTTTACGGAGTCGTTTCTTCATCTATTTATCTTTTCTTGGCGTCTTGGCGTGAAGCCTAAAATTCCTTTCGCCTTTTGCCCTTAAGTTTTGTTCAACTGGGGTCCTCACTTTTCCTGCCCTTTCAACAGCTCTTCAAACTCCTGAGAAAATCTGTCGGTGCTCAGGGTCTCGTCAAATTTTTTCAACGTTTCCCGGATGTAATCGATGTCAAGTTGGCGGATTTTTTTGATAAGGATTCCGCGGACATCCTCGATGTCCCTCGGGCGTCCCGAGAAAATCTTCTGGATTACGAGGTCTTCGGCTGACGCGAAACGTACTGGGGTGCCCTTTATGTCGATAGATAAGGCCCTTTTCATGGCTTGTCTTTCAAATTCTGAAGCGGAGAAGATGAAATCGACCCGGATGCCGGTCTGGGGATCCTGCAAGGGAAGCACCCATGTCTCGTTGGTGAATTTTTCCGGATCGTTGACCAGAACCATAAGGCCAATGTCTTCAGCGATTCTCAGGATGCGGTTCAAATCTTCGGGGATCAATCCCAGTGTGATATCAACGTCCCTTGTGAGCCGGGGCTCCCCGTGGACCAGGACGGCTTGCCCTCCCATGACCAGGTATTCGATGCCTTCCCTGTCAAGGGCACGGGCTAATTTTTTAAGCAGGTCTTCATACAGCATTGATGATCCTTGCCACCTTGATTTTGACTTCGATGCCCTCGAGGGGGTCCTTCGGGGGGAATACGCCGAGGGTCCAGGCCTCCTGAAGCAGCGCGTTCAAGATTTTATACTTCTGCTCGATCGTAAGCTCCTCCTCCCGAGCAAACTCCCGCTCGAACTGCCTCCATTTCCGTTTATCCCTGATCATTCTCAGCTCAACACGACCCGCTCATTGTTGTTGAAATTTCCCTTTTTCCTTACTCCTTACACATCACAGATTACAGATCACGTATTACTCTCTCTGGGAGGCAACCTCGAACATTGAACTTTGAACATCTTGCTCTGTCCTCAGTCTTTTTCCCCTTGCCGTTGTTTCGATCTCATCGCGCGTTCTTACGGGAATCATTTCCCCACCGCTTCCCTTACCCATTCCCTTATCTCTCCCTTGACCCTTCTCCAATCTATTCTCCACAGCATCTCCGGCGCCCTTTCCCTGTCGGCATCTTCAAAATAGGTGAGCCCATAAAGGATGGAGGATGAATC
>JALTEW010000056.1 GCA_027073795.1 bacterium
AGAAAGGTCGCGGTTTTCCGGGAAAAGCATTCCCACATGTTGGGGCATTTTGCTTCCTCGCAGACCGTATGGAGCAGGCCTTCCCGGAGCATTTTTCTAACGTGTTCACAGGCTGCCCCCCTGGGGAGGGACCTTCTCAGCCATTTGGGTTTCGGAATGCGCTTTGGGGCTTGCGTCATAGGCAGTTTTGTGGGTGGCAGAAGGTGTTTAAAATGTCGAGAAGCATTTCATCGCCTGTATCGGCAGGGTCCGCTTCCAAGACATCCTTCAGGTGACGGGCCAGCGTCTCCTTAACATCTTCGCAGCTTATACCATGGGCTCCAGCCTCTTGCAAAGAGGTCATGGCAATCCCTTGGAGGCCACAGGGGCTAATCCACGAAAAGGGTTCCAACGACAGATTCACGTTCAGCGCCAAGCCGTGGTACGTAATCCCGTGGCGCACGGCAATCCCCACACTTCCAAGCTTTTCCCCACCAACCCAGACGCCATGATTCCGGGGATTCCGGCTGGCCGGGACGCCATAGGTGGCAGCGGTATGAATCATGGCCTCTTCGAGCATCCAGACGTACTCCGTCACCCGCAGTCGTCTTGCCCTCAAGTTGATGATCGGGTAGGCGATGACCTGGCCTGGGCCATGATAGGTGATATTCCCACCTCTTTCTGTTTTGACAACCTGGATGCCTTCCCGTCGGAGAATCTTCTCCGAGACCTTGAGATTTTCACGTCCCCCATTATGTCCCAGGGTAAAGACGGGAGTATGCTGAAGAACCAGGATGACGTCAGTATCCAAGGTCCCGGTGTGCCGTGCGGAAACCAGTCTGTGTTGAAGATGGAGGATCGGTGTATAGGGTTGTAACCCATGAAGGTCCAAGATTCTGAGTGGCGCCATCTGTTTCTTCCGATTCACGGAACCTGGGTCAGTTAACCGGCCAACCGGGGGTGCCGGGCCGCCTGAGTCTCATCCATGCGCCGGACCTTTGGCTTGGTGGGCGCTTCTCGGAGAAGCTCAGGGTCGCTTTCGGCCTCTGCGGCAATAGCCTTGCAGGTATCGATAAAGATGTCAAGCGTCTCCTTGGATTCCGTTTCTGTAGGTTCAATCATGATGGCCCCATGAACCACCAGAGGAAAATAGATGGTGGGGGGGTGAAAGCCATAATCGATCAGCCGCTTGGCAATGTCGAGAGTTGTAATCTTATGAGACTCCTGCCACTTGTCCGTGAAGACGCATTCGTGCATACAGGGGCGGTCATAGGGAAGGTAAAAGGTCCCTTTCAGATTCTCCTTGACGTAGTTGGCATTCAAAACAGCGAGTTGGCTGGCCTTTTTCAGGTTGGGCCCCATACTGAGGATGTAGCTGTAGGCCTTGATAAGGACACCCACGTTTCCGTAGAAGGCATGAACCTTGCCGATAGACTTGGGGTGGTTGTAACTCAGGGTATAGACCCCATTTTTTTCTTCAATCCGGGGCACGGGTAAGAAAGGTGCCAGCTCCTCGCGGGCGCAGACAGGGCCGCTGCCGGGGCCGCCGCCGCCGTGGGGCGTGGAGAAGGTCTTATGAAGATTCAGATGCATCAGGTCGGCTCCGATCTTTCCCATGCTGACAATCCCCATCATGGCATTCATGTTGGCGCCATCTACGTAAACCAGGCCACCCTTTTCGTGAACGATGTCGGCGATCTTACGGATGTTTTCCTCAAACAGCCCCAGCGTGTTGGGGTTGGTAATCATGATGCCCGCCGTATCTTCATCCATAATCTCTGCCACGGTTTCCGGAGCGAGAACTCCCCGTTCATTCGATTTGACAGGGATAGGGGAGAACCCGCAAAGGGCGCTGCTTGCCGGATTGGTCCCATGGGCCGTATCGGGAATGAGTATTTTATGGCGGGGCACCCCCCGATCAACATGATACGCCCGGACAATCATCATGCCTGTCAGCTCTCCATGCGCGCCGGCAGCCGGTTGGAGCGTTACGGCAGGTAAGCCGGTAATCTCTCCCAAGTATCCTTGCAGGTTAAACATCATCTCTAAGATCCCCTGCGAGAGTTCTGCCGGCAAAAGGGGATGTGCCCCAGCGAACCCTGGTAATGCTGCCTGGCGTTCGTGGGTCTTGGGATTGTATTTCATGGTACAGGAACCTAAGGGATACATCCCGGTGTCTACGCCGTAGTTCCACTGCGAGAGGCGGGTATAGTGCCGTACCACATCTACTTCGCTCAGGTCTGGAAAATCAGGGCCGGACCCAAGGAGGTCCCTGTCGAGAGGGGAAGGTGCGATATCTCTCTTAGGCATGGAAAAGCCGATTCGCCCCTTTCTGCCTTTTTCCCAAATAAGAGGCTCGTTTAGTGCCAAACCGGTGGTTCCCAGGGGTTCTTTCATGACGCAACCTCCTTGATCAAGATATCCATGTCTTCTTTCTTGGCAGATTCCGTGGCACAGAGAAGATAATGGTTTTTTAATTCTGGGTAGAAGGGCGCAAGCTCCAGGCCCGCCACGATTTTTTTCTCAACAAGCTGGGCGTACTTTTTGCTGAATCCATCCGGGAACTCGGCCACAAACTCATTAAACGTCGGAGCCTTAAAAGGCAACTTGATGCCCGCATCACTTAGACCTTCCTTCAGGTACTCCGCCTTGTCATGGTTTAATTGGGCCAGCTCGCGAACCCCCGTTTTACCGAGAGAGGCCATGTACATGGCGGATGCCAAGGCACAAAGTCCTTCATTGGAACAGATGTTTGAGGTAGCACGTTCGCGGCGGATATGCTGCTCCCGGGTGGCCAGGGTTAGGACAAATCCCCGCTTCCCGTCTTTATCGACGGTCTGGCCAACCAGCCGGCCCGGCATGCTCCGGACATACTTCATCCGGGTGGCGAACATGCCAAGACCAGGCCCCCCAAAGGACTGCGGTATCCCAAGGCTTTGTCCCTCCCCGCACGCGATATCCGCGTCATAGACTCCGGGAGGTTTCAAGAGGCCGAAAGCGAGAGGTTCCGTGAAGGTGACAATAAAGAAGGTCTTGGGGTCTTTATGAATTTTCTCGGCACATGATCGCAGGTCTTCGATACAGCCGAAGAAGTTTGGGGACTGGATAGCAATTCCGGCAAACTCTTCCAGGTGATCAAGATTTGAAAGATCTGTTGTGCCATTTTCGGTCTCAGGCAATTCCACAGTTTCAAATCCCGGCGCTCCCAGGTAAGTCTGAACGACCTTGCGATAGAAGGGATGGATCAGGCGTGAGACCGCGACTTTATTCCGCTTCGTGACCCGGATGGCCATGAGAAGCGCCTCTGCCAGCGCCGAGGCCCCATCGTACATAGAGGCATTGGCCACATCCATTCCTAGAAGGAGGGTAACAAGGGTCTGATACTCGTAGATGGCCTGAAGGGTTCCCTGGCTTATCTCGGGCTGGTAGGGCGTGTAGGCCGTATAAAACTCGCTGCGAAGAAGAAGTTGCTTGACCGCTTCCGGGATGAAATGATGGTAGCTTCCCGCACCCAGGAAGATCTTGTAGTCCGGCGGCACAGCCATTTTTGCCGCCAGCTTGTCCATATGTTCATTCAATTCCCATTCCGTCAGGGGGGTTGGCAAGTCGATGGAGTCGTCTGGGAAACGACAATCATCCGGGATGGTTTCAAAGAGATCATCCAGCGATTTCAGCCCAATAATCTGAAGCATCTCGGATATCTCCTTTTCGGTATGGGGCAAATAACGCATGGCTCTATCCCTCCAGCAATTTCAGGTAGGCATTTTTATCCAGCAGG
>JALTEW010000057.1 GCA_027073795.1 bacterium
ATTCCGGAGGCTCTGCCTCCATTTGGTGGCAGAGCCACTGAGACTAAGATTGCGTTACGAGGCAGAGCCCGGTAATGAAAGGAAAGGAATAAAAACATAAGGAGGGAGAGGTGTCTTCTTACACTTTAAAGAAAATAGGTCTAAAAGTTCTGGTCATTATCTTTATGCTGTCTGTCTTGAGCGGTCTGGCATTAGCCGGGACACCGGGGACAGAAAAGTGGAGCTTTGAGACAGGAGACTAGGTTAAGTCCTCTTTTAAGAGATAGAGGATAGGTGCGGCCAACACACTAAAAAAATAATGTATTTGGTGGCTTGACTTTCTTATGACTTTCTTATGACTCTTGCAAGGAGGCTAGGGCAGGGATCAGAGTCCCACAGTTAAAGGTAACATGAGACAGGTAATTGCGAGATTGAAATAATGGTTGGGGATTTGAATATAGATAGAAGGATAGTGGTAATTCTTGCTTTGTGGGTCGGGCTTTTCTCTGACATTAATCCTGCAATTGCAGGTAAGCTTGTCAAAGATATCCCAGGGGAAGGCAGTTGTGCCGTTGTTGGAATTACGCCCGAGCAGGGTAGGCTCATCGCACTGAGGCGGGCAAGGGCAGATGCAATTGAGAAGGCATGTGGAATCAAAATACTTGGCTCAACCCTTGTCCGAAATGGCAGGCTTGTGGGAGAGTTTTTAAAGACATTCACCAGGGGTTTTATAATAAAAGAGCATGTTAAATGGCTGCCCCTTGGTGAATTAAGAGCGAAAAACGGAAATGAACCACCCATACCATTATACAGGGTCAAATTGAGAGCAGATGTCCTTATACCAGAGCGCGTCTCTGATCAAGGGTTTTCACTTTCGGTGAGGTTAAACACTAATATATTCAAATCAGGGGAGCAAGCAGAGCTTTATGTCAGTGTGACATCACAGGCAAAGATAGCCATCTTTAATATAAGGGCAGATGACAGAGTGGTGATGCTCTATCCTCTTGATAAGGATCTAATTATAAGACCCGGTCAGGAGTTCATTTTTCCGGAAAAAGGCTCAGGCATGGTGCTTAAAATACAGACCTTTAAAGGGCATAAGCAGGATAGCGAGGCATTTATGGTGGCGGCTCTTAGTTTAGCTACCATGCATAAGTTCAATATGCATAACTTCAGTTTCTCTCATTATTTCAGACCAAATATACCCTACCGTGTGCCTGAATTTCTCTCTCGCTACAGTAATATAGCAAATTATACCATTGAAAAGATTATTCCCTATGAAGTTTACAAATCAACTTCTGGGACATCCCTGATTCAGGAAACTACTCCATCCGCAGAATAGTTTACTCTCCCATAACCCTCCTTTCCAGCCTTTCAATACGATACAGGATATCAGCAGTAGTCTTTTCTTCCCTCTTTATCCTTTCCATCTCCTGAGATATGTTCTTCATCTGAAAGACAAGCTGATCTATCCTGCGATTTGTTTCATCGATCCTTGTAGTCAGCTCACTTCTTACAGACTCTACTTTTTCAGTCAGCTCACTCCTTACAGCATCTATCCTTCTGCTCTGATCTATCAGGTGAGCATTCATGTCATCAAGCCTTTTGTTTACATCATCAAGCCTTTTGTTTGTAAACTCAAGCTTTGCTTCGAGGTCTTTGATGTTTTTCTTGATATCATTTAGTTCAGGAACTATTATCTCCTTCAGTGCAGATACTATGGCTTCTTTTATGTCCATAAGTGTCCCTCCTTGCTGATTTCCTAATTTTTGCCACTTTTTCTCATGCTGTGCCCAAACCCCCTTATGACCTCATTTTATGAGTCAACAAAGGGACTGGCTTTTCGCTTGTTTTATTTCGCTCAAAGCCCGCCCCTTTGTTTCTTAAAAATATGACCCCATGATTTTGAGAGAAATTTTTGGCTTTCAAGATTAGTCCTTTTGGGCTCAACCAGTTGAAATCGCTGATCTTCCGCTTCGCCAAGATTTATTTGCAAAAATGGTCTTAATATCCACTCAAAGGGATTATTGTTTGGGCAACAGCCTGTTCTAAGCTGAACCACAACTTACTCCACTGGAAAAACAGGGATAGCCTTTGTTCCAATTATATCAGGCCTTTGAGAACCACCAGAGACATTTTTTACCTGAACTACCAGGGTCTTTAAAAGCTCTGAAAGCTCTACATAGCCTGAACCATCAAAATCTAAGTTATCAACCCCATGGCTTGCTATCCGATAAAGTGCCATCAAAAACAAAGAAGCTTTTCTTTCTAAGGCACGGGGAATATCTCAAACCCCTTTTGTCCCCAAACATCAGGAGTCTGCCTGCTGTCTGCTGAAACCTTCCTGACCCAGTTGGTCAGGGGTCTTATAAGCTCCTTTATCTCAACATATCCGTCGTCGTCAAAGTCCAGGTTAGAAAGTCCTGACTTTGCCATCTCATATAGTGCCCTTGTAAAGGCAGAATATCTTCTTTCCTTATCCATATTAGAAAGCTGGCCTTTCTTTGTGGAAAATATTATTGCCATATCCTTAAGCCTGGGCTTAGAAATGAGAACCGCAGGCTTCCAAGGAGGAGTTACTCTACAGGCATCTACCAGAGCTACCTTCTTACCCTTTGCTCTTGCCAGAAGTCCCTTTAGTTCTTCTATATTTACCCCGCTTTCTTTTAGAGCAGTTTCATCCTCTATGGAGGCATCCACAGGCAGGATATAGAACTTTCCTTTTGAGTCCAATATCCCGTGTCCAGAGTAATAGAAGTAAAGGGTTGCATCTTTGCGTATTATCCTTCTTGCAAACTTTCTGAGCTGTTCTTTAAGGTATGCATAGGAGGGATTTTCAAGGATTTTGATATTTTCTTCAGGAATTCCCATGTAGCAGGTTGCAAGCTTTTCTATAAGGCTTTTATCGTTTTTTACATATTTGAGGTCTGAAATCTCCCAGTAGTCATATACTACTACTCCAAAGAAGTAGTAATTTGGATTGGGGCGGGCACAGTTTCTGGAAGCCTGAGAAGGTTGTATAGCCTTTACTTCAACGCCTGGAGAGGAATAGGGAACTTCTTCTTTGTATGCTACTGCATAATTATATATCTTTCCTCCTTGCTTTCTAACATTTAAGGCCAGTTTGGTGGAGGTGGTAAATATTCCAAGAGCCTCTTCAATCTTAAGACTGAAGTCTGCCTTCTTCTTATTCAAATTTGCAGGGACAAAGAAGACAAGCTTACCTCTTGCTGATGAACCAGGTGGTAAGTTTCCTATCCTTGCTGTTCCCTTTATCATCTCAACATCATTTGATTTTAGCCTTAACTTAACATCCTTCGCTTCACCCCTTCCAACATTTTTTACTGTTACAAAAAGCTCTACGGTCTCTCTTGGTTCAACTATGCCGTTTGCATTTCCAGCAGACTCCCCTACCATGTCATCATCAATCTTATAAACTATCCTGAACTTGGGAGGTATTGCTGCTTTGGTGGTGAAGGTAACCTTAACAGGCTCAGGAGAATATTTGCCTGCATCAAGTTTTACATTTGCGTAAATCTTTCCTGTCTTTACCTTTATTGGAACTTTAAAGCTTATCTCTCTGGTAATCTTTTGTCTGGGTGCTAATTTTTGGATGTGTATCTTTTTGCTAAAAATGGGAGATGAAACCCTGAGGTTCATACCATAGGCTGTTCCCTTTCCTGAGTTTGCAATTTTTATAACAAGACTTCCGCTTTCTCCTGCTTCAAAGAGCCTATCCCCATCCTCATCAGAGAGCCTGACAGAGGT
>JALTEW010000058.1 GCA_027073795.1 bacterium
CGGCGGGGGGAGATCGTGTCTTCGCGGCGCTTGAGGCATCCATTAAACGTCAGGGCGCGGATATCGCTCTTACGAAGGTGGGATGCATTGGATACTGCCGGGAGGAACCCCTGGTTAATGTGCATATTCCTGGTAGGGCAATGGTTATTCTCCACCGCGTTACGGAAGAGGATGTGGATGGGATTGTTCAGACGGTGGCAAAAGGGGATATCCCCCGTGACCTTGCCCTGTGCCAGATCAGTGTGTGGGACCCCATCGTGGGAGAAGAACTGAATTTCGGGGAGGAATTTGAAGGGATTGTTCCCTATGCGTCGGTACCCTACTTTGCCCCCCAGCGGAAGATTGTCCTGAGAGGTGCAGGACTCGTCAATCCGGAGGATATAGACGAATACATTGCAGTTGGAGGTTACACTGCCCTTCACAGGGCGCTTACCGGGATGTCACCGGAAGAGGTTATTGAAGAGGTTGTCACTTCGGGCCTCAGGGGTCGAGGCGGAGCGGGATTCCCCACGGGGATGAAATGGAACTTCACGAAGAGGGAACAGAGCCTCCGGAAATACATTATCTGCAATGCCGACGAAGGGGACCCGGGTGCTTACATGAACCGGAACGAGATGGAAAGCGATCCGCATATGATCCTGGAGGGCATGCTGATCGGGGCGTATGCTATTGGGGCGCGTGAGGGCGTTATCTATGTCCGTGCGGAATACCCCCTTGCCATTCAGAGGTTGGCGACAGCGATTGAACAGGCCCGGGCATATGGATTTCTGGGAGAAAAGATTTTTGGGACGGCCTTCAGCTTTGATGTTATGATTGCGGAAGGCGCCGGTGCCTTTGTCTGTGGTGAGGAAACCGCCCTGATTGCGTCGATCGAGGGAAAGACAGGGCGGCCGCGACCCAGGCCCCCCTTCCCAGCCCAGAAGGGGCTTTGGGGCATGCCCACGAATATCAACAATGTGGAGACATGGACCAATATCCCCGTTATTATCAAAAAGGGTGGCGTTTGGTATTCAAAAATCGGCGCCGAGGGAAACAGTGGCACCAAGGTCTTTTCCCTCGTGGGAGAGGTACAGCGGGTGGGGCTGGTAGAGGTTCCCCTCGGCACCCCCCTTCAGACAATCGTGTATGACGTTGGAAACGGCGGCATCGACGGACGGGAAATCAAGGCGGTTCAGACGGGAGGCCCCTCCGGGGGCTGTATTCCCGCCAGTCTGTTTGATACCCCTGTGGATTACGAGCATCTGACGGCTGTCGGTTCCATTATGGGGTCGGGCGGGATTGTGGTCATGGATGAAAAAACCTCCATGGTGGATACGGCAAGGTTTTTTATTGGGTTTACCAGCGAGGAGTCATGCGGAAAATGTGTCCCGTGCCGGGAGGGATTGAAACACATGCTCATGATACTGGATAAAATATTGGCGGGAAAGGCCGCCGAATCTGACCTTGATCTGCTGGAGGAACTGTCCCTTGTTATCAAGAAGACCTCCCTCTGCGGGCTGGGTCAGACGGCCCCGAATCCCGTGCTCTCCACCCTGAGATATTTCAGGGATGAATACGACACCTTTCTCAAGGGGACCTGAACCAATGACAAGCATCATCATCAATGGAAAAACCTGCGCCGCCCAGGCGGGGGAAACTGTTCTTGCCGTCGCACGACGGGAAGGGATTGATATCCCAGCCTTGTGTTACGATGAAACCCTCGCGCCCTATGGGGCCTGCCGGCTGTGCCTCGTGGAAGTGGTTAAAGGAGAGAAGAAAGAGACTGTGACCTCCTGCACCCTTCAGGCGGTGGAGGGACTCGAAGTTGTTACCGAAACACCCGAAATTAATAAACTCCGAAGGGTTCTACTCGAGCTTTACCTTGCCCAGGCGCCAAGGGCGGAGTCCATCCGGAAACTGGCAGAAAAATACGGCGTGGGGACAACCCGTTTCGCAAAAAGGGTTGTCCGGGGAGATCCCCTGCAGAACCGGTGTGTTCTCTGCGGGATCTGCGTCCGTGTTTGCCGGGACGTCATAGGTGTTGGCGCCATCAACTATATCGGGCGGGGACAGTTTACAGAAATCAATACCCCCTTCTACGAGGAGAATGAGGTCTGCCTGGGCTGCGGCGCGTGTGCCGAGGTCTGTCCAACCCAGGCCATCTCCCTCGAGGACACTGCCGAAACCCGCGTGATGAAATCGTGGAGCGAAACCCGTGTCCCACTGAAGCAGTGCAATGTTTGCGGCAGGTATTACGCTCCGGAGGCCTTTACATCGTATGCTTACGAGAAGCTCGACCCGGAGCTCAAGGCGTCATTGAAGGATGTCTGCCCCGACTGCCGAAGGAAGGGAATGACTCGCCAGGCCATCCGGTTAAGTATGGGTGAGCCTGTCACTGGTTGAATTTCTCTTCCTCTTCGATTTCTTTCAGGTTATTTTCAACATGCAAAATGACCTTTTCACATTCTTCGTCGTTTAATATGCCGCGGATTCAACTTGTAAGTACTGAAGTTTTAATCAGTGAATTGTCAGCGTTTCTTTGGAGGAAGGGTGGTTGCCGTTTCCTGTAGCCAAGTAATAACCTGGGCACAAAGTACATCTGAGGCATCGTTGAGGGCCTTTGCGGCACCTTCGGCATCGGTCGTTGGTGCAGGTTCCCTGATTTCAAATGATCGAGCGCCAAGAATTTTACCTGTATGTTTTTCAATAAGTTGAAATGTGATAGAGATGACACCAAAAGAGCTGCCATCAGGGGTAACATGTTGGGTGAAATCGAAGAGAAAGGCATCAAGGGATAGATCAGCTTGGGCCCGCGTGTAAAGAAGCGTAACGCCCTTAAAGATGCCGGCTGCGCCAAGCGATTTCAGGAGCTTGGTGGTTAACATGCGTGTGGGAGCATCTTCCCAGCGGCTATAGAGATAGGGATTTTGCGAGATTTTAGATTTCTTATAGTAGATTTTTCGGGTCCGGAGGGGGAAGACGCCCTTAATGGTGTAAAGATCCAGCGTCAGGGGAATCCGTTTCCTGCCGGTTTTACCTATGAGTTCCACTGGGGGAGCTGGATCGATGATGTATGCCTTGACGGGAGGTGTCTGTTCCCTTTGCAAAACGCAGGATAAAAATACAAACGCAGCGAGAATGATACAAGCAGTCACTATAATGACATTTGATTTCTTTATCATTTTTTCACCGCTCCTTCTCCCGGCCCGGGCAACGGCGTTGAGGCCTTGAATAAAAGGTCACTGGGACTGCTTTCGAGGGTATCCAGGATTGCATGGATTCTAACGGTTATGTCTCGCATGTTGTTCACAAGTTGGTTGATATTATCGAGGGTTCCCTGACTGATCTCTTTCAGGTTATAGTCCCCCCGCGTGAAGCTTTTTCTGACAAGCTCGACAGTTTTCAGTGCGGCTTTTGCCCCTTTGTCCAGTGTCTCAATGAGCGCCTTGACTTTAAGAGGAATTTCCCTGTTTGAGATTGCAAACTGGTCAACGTCCTCAAGGGTGTGGTCAAGTTTTTTTGAAGCCTTTTTAAGATTGTTCAGAACTACCTGGACATTCTCAGCATTTTCCTTCGAGAAAAATTTGCGCAGATTGTCAGTAGTTTCCTCCAAATTTTGGAGAATGTCATTCAAGTTCTGGATGTTCTCTTTGCTCAGGACCTCACCAATCCTCTTGGAAACCTGTGAAATCTGGAAACTTAAATCCTCCATGGAGATACCCAGGCGGGCAAACATCGAAGGTTTTGAAGGGATGGTTGGAATTT
>JALTEW010000059.1 GCA_027073795.1 bacterium
CTCCTGATCGCCGCGGGGACGGCCAATGGCCAGGCTCAGGTCTACCGTAGTACCAATGCCGGCGTGAGTTGGTCGCCCATTGGTCCAGATCCGGCCCAGACCCGGGGTGAGGTCAACCGCATTACCATCGATGGCACCAACGACCGCTACTATGCCGGCACAACCGGCCAGATCTGGACCGTGAGCGCTTCCACAGCCACCAGTCATACCTGGACGATGATCTACGATCAGCCGGCCCACCAAACTGTACGCGATCTGCTGGTGGATCCCGACAGCCCGAAGGTGCTGTACGCGGCCTTCGCCGGCAGCGGTGCATTCCGGGTGATACGGCTGGAGAACACGGGTACGTGGCCTAATGGATGGACCGCCACACCTATTGCTGCCAGCCTGCCAGCAGCGCGACGTCTGTCCGGGGGAGCCGGTGACGCCATCCGGGGGCTGATACTGAACCCCAGCTCCGGCAGCAACACCGATGTTCTGTATGTGGGCACCGATCGGGGTGTCTACCAGGGTGAACATAAAGTAGGCAAGACGACCTGGACCTGGATGCCAGACTCATGCGGCTTGCCTTCGACATATATCAGCGATCTGGAACTGCATGGCTCAGGATCATGGATGGCAGCGGCCACCTATGGGCGAGGTGCCTACGTCCGCTCCACCCACCAGACATCACTTTCCCCCGATGCCTACGACACACCGACTCGCAACGACACTTTGGCCGCCGCGGCGACCCTGCCCCCCATTCCCACAGGGAACGTGTTACAGCCAGGCTTAGAAATCTCCAATCTCAACATGGACCGTTCCAATGATGTGGACTTCTTTACAACAAAGCTACCAGCTCAAGGCCCCCATGACTGCCTTCCGGCCAATGATCCAACACTGCAACAGCCAAACTCCTACCAGTGTAGTCTGATAATCACGATCCATGCTCCGTCCATACCGGATCCCTTCGAGCTGCGTCTATACAAACCGGACGGCTCACTGGTCATGACTCACACGGAGACTTCCTCCCTGACCTATGGTCTGACGCGACCCTACGACATCTTCCCCAGCGGGCAGATCACCCTGTCAGTCCGTAGCCTGACCGGCTGTCGTAGCGCCTATGATCTACGTTTCTATTATCATAAATGGTACACCGTGAAAGATGTACCAGAGCTCCTGTATGATCCGCCACTTTTCAACTGGGTCCTGCCTGCCTTGCAGAGTTTTCCGTGGCTCTTCCCAGCCGACCCGACGCTCGTCGATCGGGGATTCATCGGACAGGTGAGTGAGGGCCTTCCTGAACAGCGAGCCATTTTCCACTGGAATCTGACCACAGATTTCGCGATGCGCCTGTCGATAGAAGGGGAGAGAGATCTAAACGCCACCCTCTACAACGAGCAAGGCCAAGCCATCGCCTCCACCGGCGGTGCACAGGCAGAAAGCATTGTCGGAGCAACCAAGATGATCCAGGTAGCAGACTTACCGGCGGGTTGGTATGCGTTGGGCTTCCACGATGGTACGTTCCCCACCTATTTCGAAGTGGCGCTTGGCGAAGAGGCAACCTATCAGGTGATGTTGCCATGGGTATCAAAGTAGAACAAGGAGAGACACATTGTGAAAATCACCTGGGCGGAGACTACGTAATATAGTACACGAAAGGCCAGAGATATGGAAAAGGGAAGCCAAAAGTCCAGCTTGATCTGTTCTCGCTTCGACCAATGTCTGCATTTTGTTTTGTTTGCACTGACAATTCTGGTCGCTACTCTACTGGTGCAGTGGAGCTGGGGTACGCATCAAAGAATACAGTGTCAAGAGCGGCCCTCAGGCCGTGTATTGGGTGGTGAATGTACACAATTGAAGAAGCATGCTCGCTCTGAAAACGGGGCAGAGAACAAGACGAGTGCTCGTCATTAGCTGAAAGCTTACAAACACGAGAGGAGGTGATACCTGCACCGAACAATCGGTGAACGATTAAAATCAGTAGTGGATTAGCGTGATCTACATTAGTTCAGTTAACACTTTCACCAGGAGGAAAAAATGTCTACTAGAAAAGCATTACTTATCGCTCTAACCGTCACCGCTATTGTGCTGGCGGTAGGAATCGGTTTCCGCTTTACCAAGACGGCAAATGCATTATCTGCGGCCAAGGCACCTGGTCCCGATGCAACCATACCTTATACCGGTCGCTTAGAAGGAGAGGCCGGCCAACCGGTAGCAGACGGGATGTATTACTTCACTTTCGCATTGTACAAGACTCCCTCGGGCGGGGAACCTTTGTGGACAGAAACTCAGGAGGGTGTAGAGGTAAAAGGAGGGGCCTTTACTACCTTGTTGGGCAGTGTAAAAAAGATCCCTACAGGTGTACTGCTGACTTCCGGCGGAGGGTGGTTGGAAGTCAGCGTACGGGGGCCAAAGGAGAGTAGCTTCACCACGCTGTCTCCGCGGCTGCAACTGAACGCTGCTTCGCCAACATCTCCAGCGAGCATAACCTCCGGCCCCGTCTGTCCCCACGACCACTGGGGAGAGGCATGGGAAGGAACCGGCATCGGCTTGGATCTGCACACACCTGGAGGAGGGTCAACCGCTCAGTTGATTAGCCTTCTCTCTGCCGTCTATGGCTACCACGATGTCTTCTATGGCGTGCTCGGCAAAAGCAACAGCAATGGTATAGGCGTGGGTGGAGATAGCAAGAATCGTTACGGCGTGTGGGGGCATAGCACCAATAGCTATGGAGGCTGGTTCGAGAGCAACAACGATCATCTGGATCTAGCACTGGGTGGCCATGTTGGCCGGATCAACACAGACCCTACAGATCAGAACAGCCAGTTGTACCTCTCCAGCAACGCGGACATCATCCTCAAGCTGGACAATGATGGCGGCGAAAACCAAACCCTCCGTGTCAAGAATTCGGGAGGCAATGATGCCTGCACCATCAGCGAGGGAGGAGATCTCCACTGCGCCGGCACTAAGAACGCCGTCGTCAACACCGCCAGCTATGGACAACGATTACTTTATTCCGTTGAGAGTCCTGAGGTCTGGTTTGAGGACTTTGGTACGGCCTCACTGGTGAACGGAAAGGCGACCGTTGCTTTCGATTCTGTCTTCGCCGAGACCGTCAACCTGAACGAGGATTACCACGTCTTCCTGACCCCCATAGCGGGGGAGCCGGTGATGCTATTTGTCACAGCTAAGAGCGCCAGCAGCTTCACAGTCCAGGGTGTGACTCTCGATGGCAAGCCAGCGAAAGCATCTTTCGACTACCGCATCGTAGCCAAACGGCTGGGTTACGAGAACATCCGCCTGGCACCCCCGGCAGGGTTCACCAGCAGTAACGGTAAATAGGAGAGATGCCGATGAAAACGCAAACCGTGGCCCTTGTCTTTCTAGCTGTTGTCGTCCTCTTGTTGCTCGGCGGTGTGGCACTGGCCCAATCCGGCGAGCGCAGCCCAACGGTGTGGTATGCTGTTCAGCATGGGACGGTCTCCGGCAGTGGCTATCACCTGACCAGCTCAGCCTGGCAAGTGAGTGGCACGGCCAGTGGCACAGGCTATCACTTGTTGAGTCCCGCCAGCCCTACGCTGCGGGGCAATGGCTGTTGCTGTACTTTCCTGCCCTGTATGTTGCGTCACCATTAGTAGTCAGGTGAAGTTGTGATGCGGTCGCTCATGTTCGCAAAAAAGGCCGGCAGAGATATCTCTGCCGGCCTTTTATTTGCGGGGACGACGGGGGGGGCGAGCCACGCACCCGACATACAAAAATAAG
>JALTEW010000060.1 GCA_027073795.1 bacterium
TCCACATACTGTACTGCCTGTATCATCCGTTGAATTACCTGCGGCCATCTCGCTTTCACCGTCAGTTCACATCCCTTCAATCGCAAAAGGGGTTGAAAAGCCGATACCTCTGATAAAAGGTTACGCGCTATCTCAGGAACCTGTTTGCACAATGCCTGTACCGTTTCCCTTTCTCCTTCAATCTGGACGCCCAATTCCATCGGCCCTTCCGAAACCTGGATGTGGGCCGTCTGGTAAAATGGCATGGCAGATAGTTGAAGACCTGCCCACATTACTTTTGCTTCTCCGTTCCAACGCTTTCAAGCCACTTCATGAGGTCTTCCACGTCCATAAGGGATTCTTTATATCCTCCCATCTCCAGGTAGTTATCGAGCGTCATGGTAAATTCCAGGGGCGCGACCGTTGCGGGCGTGGGAACCCATGTAAAGGCCCCGGTTTTTACCTCCTCCACGTCAACCATGAAGGTAATCCCGCCTCCCGGAAAGATGAATGGTGTGGCGCCACCTACCGTCAGCTTCGCCCTTCTCTTGTGAATAGCCTCAGTCAGGCGAACCGGGTATAGAACGATACTGACTCGGGCGCTGCCCCCACATCCCCCTGTATACACTGCCGAGACCCGGGAGGTCTGGCTTGTTTGGCGGATCTGCTCCACCGCATCACGGGCTTTTTCTGTAACAGGGATTTCTTCAAATGTCAGGTCTCCCTTCCACCTAACCATCTTTGCCCGTTTCCCCGTGGTTTCCGTGAAGAGAATTGTCATGCCGACTCTGCCGAATTTCGGGTCGATCTCCCGAATCAGCGAAACCGGATCTTCGATGCTGGTGCCTCCCCACCCCTTGCCGTGGTCACCAAAGTAACGCCCCGGGGTGCTTTTCTTGAAGGTCAACTGGACGCCGCTGAAAGGAACTCCGAGATACCTGCCAGCGGTGTGTTCGGTAAAGACCCCCGTGACATGCGAGTCAATGACAACCACTTCATCCGCGGCATCCCGGAAATGAGGAGCAAACAGGCCCATCGAGGCGCTTCCACACCCCACGCGCATCCTTTCAATGACCCGGCCATCAATCACAGGCGGGTTCCCCACCTTCAATCTCAGCGATGCCCCGTCTCGGATGGTTAGCTCCACCTCACGGCGATTCGCAATATCCGAAACAATCCTGGCGACAACAAACCCATCCTTCCCCGTCAGGAGATTGGCCCCTCCAAGCGACAGCATCTTGGACCCATACTCCTCTGTCGTGACATGTCCCACCTTATGACGTCCGTGGAGAACATCCGCGCCTTCCTCTCCAACCGTCTCATCGGTATCTATCTTTACCTTCACACCGCTGTAACTCAGGGGTGCCTCCGTTACAGCCGTGACCACATCCACGCCGTCCACTTCGCCCTTGACGATAAAAGGGGCGGGACGATAATCGGGATACGTGGTTCCTGCCCCAATGCCTGTGATCAGAGGGGCCTGAATAGGCTCTGCCCAGAGGGGTTTCAGAAGGCTGGCCACATCCCCATAGGTGTGAAGCCGGGTTGTTCTGACCCGCTGTCCGTCCTTATTGAGAAAACGCCGACAGGCACCGGTTTTCCCGGGGGGGATGCGGCATCCAACGGGGCAGGCATCACATTGAATCGTCCCTTCAGGAAATGCCTTATCTGGGACGATGGCCCCTGCCGGACAAACCTTGACACAGGCCTGGCAGTCAACACACCCTGTCGCAATCGACGCGATCTTGTCACTCAGTGAGATAACCTCAAGAGGGCACACCTCGGCGCAGAAGCCGCATCCCTTACATTTTTCTGGATCAACCCTCACGGCTTAATCACCGCGATTATAGGGTGGCAGCGCGTTTGGGAGGGGGTGTGTTCCGGCTTTTCTGAACCTTGATCTCCCCATCAACGATGACCTTGGAAACACCGGGGATATCGCCTGCCGTAAGGGCGGACAGGGCATCGTCACCCACGGAGCCCATAGGGGCATCCATAACCACTAAGTCCGCCGCCTTTCCAGGCTCGATGAAACCGGAATCAAGCCTGTGAACCTTGGCAGTATTCCCTGTGGCCATGCAGATAGCAATCTCGGGAGGAATCTCACCCAGGGAGGCAATCATGTTTAATACCCTCAGGATCCCAAGGGGAACCACGCCGGTTCCTGACGGATGGTCATTCCCGATAATCACCCGATTGTAGGAATTCTTTTCACGTGTCAATCTACAGATCTCCAGAATCATCTTAGGGTTCCCGCAATGGGCGATTTCGTAGGTTAGCTCGGTTTCCATGATAATCTTTTGCGCCTCTTTCGGAGGAACGGCCGTTGGACCTCCATTGAGGTGGGAAACCACGTCGGGATCGGTAGCAATTACCTGGTCCGCCGTAACCGTAGAGCTTCCCGGTATAGAGGTTCCACCGGTATGCATCATCACGGTCATCCCATATTTCTTGGCCCATTTGACCATCGGGGCTGCTTCTTCCGGTTTCTTGATTCTTCCCAGGCCAATCTCGCCAACAGTCTTAACCCCTTCCTTCGCCATCTCGGCAAAATCCTCTTCCGTCAGCCCTGGTTCCAGGATCAGTCCGCCACCGCGAACCTTGATCCCGCCCGGCCTGAAGTTGGCAAAGGACTTTGCAGCCAAGATTGCCAAAGCTTTGACACCTGCTGCGTCTTTGGGACGGCCGGGCAGATGAACCTCGCCCGCCGAGATGACCATGGTTACGCCTCCATGCAATTCGCTGTCCAGAAAATCGAGCATTTTCTGGCGCGGGGTAAAATCACCAAGCATTACATGACAGTGAGAGTCAATCAAACCCGGTGTCACGGTCGTCCCCTGGGCGTCCAAAATCACATCCACGCCTTCCGTGGGAAGACTTGTCCCGACCTTTTCTATCTTTCCGTCCGCCACAAGAATCGAATCCGCATCCAGGATCGGATTCGATACGTCCCCCGATACGAGGGTCCCAATATTCCGAATAAGCATCTTACCCATTTTACTACCTCCTTTTATAACTTGTTAAAGTGTGTTTGCAAAAACCTCTCAAAATCTCCCTTGACGGTTTCGTTAAAGCTTTTCAGGTGTAAGGCAACCCCTTTTTAAATTGGGCCTATTTTATTTTCTACCCCCGTATCCTCTTCCATGGACGAGGTTAGTCCCCTGATTGTCTCTAAATCAGCCGGTATCCGGTTCACCCAATACCCCGTGGCCTGGTGAATCGCATTCAGAATGGCGGGAGTGGTCGGAATCAGGGCAGGTTCCCCCACGCCCTTTGCCCCAAAGGGCCCGGTAGGTTCCGGCACTTCCACAATGACAGGCTCAACCTCGGGCACATCCATGGCGGTGGGAATAAGATAGGTGTCAAGGGACCTCGTCTTGTTTGGAAAAAACTGCTCGAACAATCCCATTCCAATCCCCATGGCTACCCCGCTGAAAATCTGGCCTTCCACATTTGCGGGGTTTACCGCTTTTCCAACGTCATGGGCGCTTGCGGCCTTTAAGACACTTGCCTGCCCTGTTACAAGATCAACCTCCACCAGGCTGACCTGTGATGCAAAGGCATAGGTGGTATAGGGAATCCCCTGTCCGGTTTCGGGGTCAAGAGGCGTCGTCTCGGGGTTAAAGTATCCCTCACCCCGGATTTTACCCATTTCTTCAACTGCACGTCTGGCTATAACTTCAAACGCAATTTTCTGGAACTCACGGTATTGCGGAAAGAAGTAACCTTCCTGGCATTCCACCAGATTCTCCGGGATGCCAAACATCTCTGCGGCCACTTTCAAAAGCGTCTGCTTCACCTGACTGGCTGCTTCAAAAACCGCGCGTCCCGAAATATAGGTTTGACGTGACGCAGAGGTTGCCCCGGCATCGGTTGTAAGGGTTGTATCCGCGCGGACAAGATGAATCTTTTCGTACGGCAGGCCCAGGGTCTCCGCTGCTATCTGGACCAGCACGGTATCCGATCCCTGCCCGATATCCGCCGCTCCGGTGAAAAGGGTCACGCTTCCTTTCTCATCTACCTCCACTTGAGCGCTGGAAGGATTAGGATGGCCTGTGTTCCCAATGCCATACCACATGGATGCCACCCCTACACCACGCCGAACCCCCTGTGGCAAGGGTTGTTGAGAAGCCTCTACCTCCTGCAGATATGCCTTATAAAACGGGCGAATCTTTTTCAGGGTTTCCCGAATCCCTACACTCGCCGAAAGTGTCTGGCCTGTGGGTGTAACAGACCCCGTTTTGAAGGCGTTGTTTATCCGAAAGGTGATCGGATCCATTCCAAGACGTTCTGCCAGCTTGTCCATCTGGGACTCGTGGGCAATGGCAACCTGGGGCACGCCAAAACCACGCATGGCGCCAGACCAGTTGTTATTTGTGTAGACCGCCTTACTCTCCACGTAAACATTGGGCACCTCGTAGGGTCCAGCGGCATGCACCGCCGCGCGGGTGGCCACGGCTATCCCATAGGACCCGTATGCCCCCGTATCCGCGATAATGTCCGCTTTGACCGCCATGAGCTTTCCTTCACGGGTCGCACCTGTCTTCATCCGGATCTTCAGTGGGTGCCGCTTGGCTGTGGTCTGAAAGGATTCTTCCCGGGAATAGATCATTCGGACAGGCCGATCGAGGTAATAGGCTGCCAAGGCAAGGAAGGGCTGCACGGACATGTCAAGTTTTCCCCCGAACCCGCCCCCCGTCTCGGTTTGAATCACCCTGATCTTCTCTGAGGATACCCCGAGAATGGGGACGAGCTGGGCATGATCCGCGTGGGGATTCTGGGTCGTGACCAGAACAACCACACAGCCATTTTCATCCTTGTAGGCTACACCCGCCTCTGGTTCGATATAGGCGTGTTCCAGCATGTTCGTTTCATATTCCTCTTCAAGGATGATATCTGAGGCGGCAAATCCCTCTTCGACATCGCCTTTGGCAATTTTTCGGTTGAAAAGAAGATTCCCCTTTTCGTGAATGAGAGGAGCCTCCGGTTTCAGGGCCTCCTCCGGATCAAAGAGGGCGGGGAGTTCCTCTATCTCCACTTCAATGACCTTCAGGGCCTCTTCCGCAATTTCTTCGCTCTCGGCGGCAATTAGGGCGATGGCGTCGCCCTCAAAGCGGACCTTGTTATCTGCCAGCACCGTTTGGTCTTTGTTGATAAGGCCATAAAGGTTTTCGCCCGGGATATCCCTTGCGGTAAAAACCCTGATGATGCCATCCATGGCCTCCGCCTTTTCCGTATCAATCTTACGCACGATTCCATGCGCGACGGGACTTCTGTAAACCTTTAAAACGAGGGCATTAGGTACATCGAGATCAGCGGCATACCTTGCTTTTCCAGTCACTTTGTCCCGGATACCTACACGCTCAACCCGTTTCCCAACAACCTTGGTTATCATGGCTTCCCCCTACCCTTTTTCTACTGCTAATTTCACGGCCCGTATAATGAGATCCCCAACAACCGGTTTCTTGTAGGCTGTGGAGGATCTCAGACCACTCAGCTGAACCATCTGTTCAGCAGCCGCTTTCCCCGCGCTCTGTAACACCTTGTCTGAAAAAGGTTGTCCAATCAGAGCCCTCTCCGCTGCCGTCATTCTCACCGGCCTGGGTGTTGAAGACCCCACGCATAATCTTACCCACTCAAAAACCTCTTTCTGCCTGTTGTAATACAACATACAGGCGAGGTTCATGCGCGCGATGGCAAGCGCCTTACGTCTTGCCAGCTTCAGGAACACGGCACGTCCTGAGCGTGGAGGAAGGGGCACCACAATACCCATCAGGATCTCGTCGGGGGCAATCACTGTTTTGTACGGCCCCGTAAAGAAATCCGTGACGGGCAGTTGTCTCTCCCCAGATGGTCCCGTCAAAATCAGGTCCGCTTCAAGGATAACAAGCGCCGGGATGGTATCCGCTGCGGGGGAGGCATTAACGATATTCCCACCCAGAGTTCCCATATTCCTGATCTGAGGAGACCCTACTGTTTTCGCTGCCTCCGAGAGGACCCCTGTGTATTCACGGATCAGGTCAGAAGAGGCAAGCATGGTATGGGTGACTATCGGACCGATACGGATTTCATTGCCCATCCTTTCAATCCGCTGAAGCGCGGTGATTCTGGATATATCCACCACCAAATCAGGAACGGTTGCCCTATTCCTCAACTGTACCATCAGGTCCGTTCCCCCAGCCAAGACCTTGGCTTTTATCCCGATCTCACTGGCACGGTGAAGGATTTCAACCGCCTCCTTAACAGATTGAGGCGCTACATAGCGAAATTCCGGATAGCTCATGACCCCTCCTCCTGCCGCCGGTTGGCAACGGCTTCAATGGCATCCACAATCTGCTGATACCCTGTGCAACGACAGAGATTGCCTGAAATTCCCTCCCTGATCTCAAGTCGGGTCGGATTGGGATTCTTATCTAAGAGGGCCTTGGCTGAAAGAATCATTCCTGGTGTGCAAAACCCGCATTGCACCGCCCCATGCTCGATAAAGGCCTGTTGCAGAGGGTGAAGATGTTTATCGTCCCCAAGCCCTTCAATGGTGGTGATGACTGCCCCATCCGCCTTAGGTGCCAGCACCATACACGCATTCACAGCCTTTCCGTTCATGAGGACCGTACAAGCCCCGCACTCCCCGATCCCACACCCCTCTTTGACCCCTGTGAGATGTAGATCCTCGCGCAGAATAGATAGCAGGGTCCGGTTGGACCGGGTTTGAAGGACTACCGATTCCCCATTGACCTCCATCGAAACCTCAACAACCTCCTCGCCTAAGATTTCATCCTCCATGGTTTTTCCCCCTTACGTTATTGACAGAATTGCCTTATAGGCATCATGTACAGCATAGTAAATTGTTCTTGGCTCTTTAGCATCTCCAACCACAAGCAGGCGATTTGCCTTTCCCTTGAGACGCCTGCGCAGGATCGCTTGCGCATGATTCCCCATGGCTAAAACAATCCTCGTCGGCCTGACCAGAAACTTCTTGCCTTCCTCATCCGCCAGTATTGCCCCCTCGTCCGAAACCTCTCGCAAGGATATCTTTAGAAAAACCTGGACTTTTTCCCTGGACATACGTTTCAGAAGATCCATTCTGGATATCTCTTCAAGGTCCCCTGCCAGACGATCTTCCTTTTCAATTAGAATCACCCGGTTTCCAATGGATTTCAGAAAAAGGGACAGTTCACATCCCGTTACGCCGCCTCCAACCACCAGAACGTCTTCATTTCCTTTTGGGCAGCTTCCGTTCAGGCACTCTACCGGCGTAATAATCCGTTTGTCATGAATTCCCGGCAGAATCGGGAGGGATGGCACAGATCCTGTGGCAATAACCACCACATCGAGAGGTGTCGCGAGATTGTGGGGGTCAAATTCCTCACCCAGCCTCAGATCGATGTTCGATTTGTTTAACTGGACCTTAAAATAGTTTAACAGGTCATTGATTCGGTGTTTGGTTGGCATGGCAGCAAAAAGCCGTAACTGCCCCCCGATAAACGGTTGGCGTTCATAGAGAACCACCTTGTGCCCCATTTTATCCGCCTGAAGTGCAGCGGTAATCCCGGCCGGTCCCGCGCCAACCACCGTGACATGGCGTGGCACAAAGGATTTTTTCTTCTTCCCTAACCGGTTCTCTCGGCCTACTTCCGGGTTGATGGAGCAGCCCACGTAATCTGTCAAACGATTCCCCAGGCACCCCTCATTACAGGAAATACAGTAGCGAATTTCATCCACGCGTCCTTCCCGGGTTTTCAACGGCCATTCCGGGTCCGCAATCAGCGCCCTTCCCATGGCGACAAAATCAGCGTCCCCCCGTGACAGGATTTCTTCAACAGTTTTCGGATACCTGATGTTTCCCACTGTTATAACCGGGATGGAGACCATCTCTTTAATGCCCCTGGCAAGATAAACACGCCATCCCTCCTTGTAACTCATGGGTTCCAGAATCGTAACCAGACTCTCGTAAATCCCCGCGGAAACATCCAGGGCATCCACACCGGCCTTCTCCATGTAGGTTGCGATTTTTTTGCCTTCCTCAAGGGTAATCCCACCCTTTACGAACTCATCGGCACTGAACCTGAACAGAATGGGGTATTCCTCTCCCAGGGCATCTCGAATCTTCTCGATAATGCGGAGCGGGAACTGCATCCTTCCCTCAAAACTTCCCCCGTAGGCATCTTTTCGGTGGTTTGTGTAGGGGGACATAAATTGTCCGATGAGGTACCCGTGGGCACCATGCAGTTCGATACCATCAAACCCGGCGGCCTCTGCCCGGACAGCAGCGTTCACGAATCTGTCCTCGATTTCCTCGATTTCCCCTGCCGTAAGGGCCCGGGGCCTTTCCTTGAGACTTTTACAGGGAATGGGGGAAGGTGCAACGGGTTGTAACCCGCCCGTAATTTCACGCGTCGTTTGCCGCCCGGCATGATGGAGCTGGAGAATCGCCGGAATATGGTGTTTGTGAATGGCAAAGGCCAGCCGTTTGAGGCCGGGGATAAAGCGGTCATCAGACACGCACAACTGTCGTATGGTATTCTTGCCCCGTGGACCCTCAACTTGGCTGTTTTCCACGATAATCATCCCAACGCCGCCTTTGGCGCGCATCTCATAGTAGGCAAGCATCTTTTCAGAAACCTTGCCTTCATAATCTGCGAAATTCGTATCTACAGGTGCCATAACGAGACGGTTCGGCACGGTCAAACCGCCTATTTTTCCTTCGGTAAAAATTGCTGGATAGTCCATGTTATTTCCCCTTACATGGCTAAGTAGGCTTTCTTTATGTAGTCTTCATCCAAAAGGTTCTTGCTCTCTCCCTCCATAACCACCCGGCCGTTTTCAAGAACATAGGCACGATGACTGATCTCCAGAGAGAAAAAGACGTTCTGTTCCACGAGAAGAATAGTGGTTCCCTGGCGATTAATTTCCTTGATCGCTTCAAACGTCTGGGATACAAGTAGCGGATGCAGCCCCAGAGACGGTTCGTCCATCAGAAGAAGCTTGGGGCCGGACATGAGGGCCCTTCCAACGGCTACAGCCTGCCGTTCCCCTCCGCTCATGGTTTTCGCTTTCTGATTGATACGCGTCTTCAGGTGAGGGAACAGAGTAAAAACCGTCTGAAGGTTTTTCTGACGGCCTGGCCTGGCCTGGGAGATATAGGAGCCCATCAAAAGGTTGTCCATGACACTCATATCAGGAAAGACACGGGCTCCTTCAGGAACAAGTGCGATGCCCTGTTTCACCATTTCTTCAGGCGCAAGCCGGGATATATCCTTACCCTCCAGCAAAACAGTTCTTTCCGCACCTTCCTGACCCTTCATGCGGTTTGTTAGCCCGAGAATCGTCTTGAGCAGGGTGCTTTTGCCTGCCCCGTTGGGCCCTACAACCGTGACGATTTCCCCTTTCTGAACTTCAAGGGAAACGTCCCAGAGAATTTGAACGGGGCCATACCCCGCGTTGAGGTTTTGAATTTTAAGCATATTTTTCCCCGAGGTACGCCTCTATCACCTTGGGATTTTCCGCTATCTCCTTCGGCGTTCCCTCCGCAATCTTTTCACCATAATCGAACACAATCATCCGGTCCGAGATCCCCATGGCGGCCCGCATGATATGCTCCACGACCATCAGAGTTACCCCCTGTTCCCGGATGGATCGTAAAAGATCCAATGCCTCCTCAATCTCGTTGGGTGTCAGCCCGGCCATATTCTCATCCAGCAGGATCACTTTGGCAGAGGTGGCCAGTGCCCTGGCCAGCTCCAGCCTGCGCCTGTCTGGGATACTGATATTCCCTGAAGAGACGTCCATCACCTTATCAAGGCGAACAAACTCCAGAACCTCACGCGTTTTGTCCCATGCCTCTCGTTGAGACATTCCCCCCCCGTACATGGCACCTACCAGGACATTTTCGGCTACCGTCATACGTGTAAAGGGCTGGACAATCTGAGAGGTTTTGGCAATTCCCATCTGGCAAATCCTGTGGGGTCTCATTCCTGAAATATCATGCCCTTCGAAGAAGATTTTCCCCTTCGTCGGGCGATACACCCCCGTGATGACATTGAAAAGGGTTGTTTTTCCAGAGCCATTGGGACCGATGAGACCCAGAATCTCACCCTCGCGAAGGGAAAAATCCACCCCGCTCAGAGCGGCCAGGGCCCCGAAATGCTTCGTCACACGCTGCCCTTCAAGGAGCACCCTTTTTTCAGGTTCCACGGTTTCTTCTCTTCCTTTCCGCCCATGTTCCCACAATCCCCCTTGGCATGGCAATAATCACCACCACGATAATCACCCCGATAATCACGAGGTAATCATAGGGGAATCTTGCCCAGAGGGGCTCTGAAATCAGTGTCAAAAAGCTTGCCCCCACGACCGGGCCCAGAAGTGTTCCCATCCCACCGAGGAGACACATGATAACCATCTGAATCGTAATATGGATGCTGAAAACGTCGTTGGGAGTAATATAGGTTAGCCAGTAGGCCTCCACGCCCCCGATAACACCCGTGAAAAAGGCGCTGAGGGCATAGGCCGAGACCTTGACCTTCAGGGTATTCACCCCGCTTAGTTCCGCCGCGTTCTCCGCTTCGTGAATGGCCTTGAGGGCGTATCCCATTCTTGAACGCTCGACAAAATAGGAAATAACAAAGAGCAGGGTCATAATGACGAGAAATGTATAATAGAAAAACCGGTGAGACGGTCCGATAGGGAGGGTTATCCCGTGGCTTCCTTCAAAGAAGTGCACCCCCGCGACCCTGTCCCACTCTAGAGCAACCTGTTTCATTGCCTCGGCAAAGGCAAAGGTTGCGATGGCGAAATAGGCTCCCCTCAAACGCAGGGTCGGAAGCCCAATGGGAACAGCAAAGCAAATGGCAACTATTCCTCCAATCAGGATGCTAAGGAAAAAGGACATTCCACCTCTGGTCATGAGTAATGCCGTGGTATAGGCACCGATACCGAAATAGACCACGGGCCCGAAGTCGATATACCCAGTGTAACCAGACGTGATGTTCCAGCAGCTTGCCAGGGCAATCCACATGAAAATTACGCTCATCAGGCGCAGGGCATACCCGGACATGTGAAAGATTGGGAGGATGGAAAGGATCAGCAGGATCCCGGCAATGGAGAAAACGGCCTTAAGGGGGGGCATGAGGATATGTCGTTGTCCGTTTATCATTCCACGATCCCCTTCCCCGTAATGCCCGCCGGCCTGAATATTAGCATGAGAAACAGGACAAAGAATGTCAGGGTACTTGACATCCCCGCGTTCCAGAAGGTCGCCGTCAGGGATTCAAGAACCCCCAGGATCAATCCGCCCAGCAGGGCACCGGGAATATACCCCATTCCCCCCAGGACAACCACGCAAAAGGCGGTTACGGTATAGGAAAGCCCCATCTGAGGATAAATGACAAAGTAACTTGAAATAAGGGATCCTGAAACACCGGTAATCGCGGCCCCCAGCCCGAATGTGATGGCATAGACATGGTTCGCACGAACCCCCATCAGGCGGGACATCTCACGATCCTGCGCCGTAGCCCGGATCGCCCGGCCGATATCAGTCCTGCTGAGGAAGAGATATAACCCCCCAACCATTAAGATTGCCATCCCAAAGGTGGCAAGTCTGGCATAGGGCAGAACCATCCCGGCGCATTCCAGGTTGCTGCCGCAATAAGGCGTCGTGATACTTCTATAGTCGGCTGTCCAGAAACGCAGCGCGAGGTTTGAAATAATTAGATGAATCCCGAAGGTGCAGATATAAGACATAATAGGGGGAGCATCCACAACACGATTGATAATCAACCGTTGAATAACATAACCTATGATAAAAAGGGAAACCGCGGAGAGGGGAATGCTGACAAAGGGGTCGAT
>JALTEW010000061.1 GCA_027073795.1 bacterium
AAGAGGAACGCCCCTCACGTCCCTCGAAACGCGGACCCCTTTGAATATCTTTGACATGGTCGGATTTTCGCTCCAGTACGAAATGAGCTATCCCACTCTCCTTACCATGCTGGAGATGGGGGGAATTCCCATGAGGAGTGAAGAAAGGGCGAAGGGTGACCCGTTCGTTCTGGCCGGCGGACCCTGCGCCGTCAATCCGGAGCCCCTCGCTTTATTTATCGATGCCTTTGTCATCGGGGATGGGGAACGTGCTATCCTTGAAGTAGCGGAGTGCCTAAAGCGGGCAAGGGAAACCCACGAGAAACGGAGCCTAACGCTGGAGGCCCTCGCTGGAATTGAGGGGGTTTACGTCCCGGCGTTTTTTGATGTTGTCTATGGCGTGTCAGGCCGACCAACGGAAATCCGAAACCTCAAGGGGGACGGACCGGTACGACGCCGTATTGAGAGGGATATCAGTGACCTCCCATTCCCCGCGCGGGAGGTGGTGCCGATCGTTCGCACCGTGCACGATCGTTACGCCGTGGAGATTGCCCGGGGATGCCTTCAAGGGTGCCGATTCTGCCAGGCGGGGTTTACCTACCGCCCTTACCGGGAAAGGGATGAGACAAATGTCCTCCAACTCCTGAAGGAAGGGCTGAGGGAAACGGGGTACAGTGAGTGCTCCTTCCTTTCCCTCAGTGCCGGTGACTACAGCCGAATCTCCACGCTTTTAGATGTGGCGGTATCCCGGAATCTGTCGTCTATGGTTTCCATCTCTCTCCCATCATTACGCATTGCCTCCCTGACACCGAGTATGGTTGAACAAATTAAGGCGATTCGTAAGACGGGTTTTACACTGGCGCCGGAAGCGGGAACCCAACGCCTGCGCGATGTGATTAACAAGAAGATCGATGAAGATGAAATCTTTTCAACCATCGAGACGATTTTTAAGGCCGGCTGGCATCTTGTCAAGCTGTATTTCATGATTGGCCTTCCTACGGAGCAGCCGGAGGACGTGGAAGGCATTATCAGCCTGGTGACGCGGGCATGGCGGATGGCCCGGAGGATCAGCCGGAAAAACGAGGTCACGGCGAGCATTTCGACCTTTGTCCCAAAACCCCACACCCCCTTTCAGTGGTGTGGGATGGCGCCCGCGGAAGAGATTCGGGAGAAGCAGATGGTGCTCAGGCAGCGGCTGTCGCGACGCGGGATGCGCGTCAAGTGGCATGACGTGCGGCTGAGCTTCTGGGAAGGGGTTATCTCGCGCGCGGGGCGCACACTCGGAGAGTTCCTTGCCGAAGTCGCGAAGAAAGGGGCCTACCTTGATGGATGGACAGACCAGTTCAACCAGGAAATATGGGACGGCGTGGCGACTGAATTTGATGGCACCGTTATAAGGTCTGGCCTCGACAAGTGGGATAGAGAAGCGGTTTTGCCTTGGGATGGGGTGGATATAGGTGTCAGAAAAGAGTACCTGTGGGAGGAGTATCAGCGGGCACTCTCCGCCTCCCTGTCACCGCCCTGCCCGAGGGGCGGGCGATGTCAGCGTTGTGGTGTATGTGATGGAGACAGGGGGATCTCGGTAAGATTGAGCAGATCGCAAACTGCAGTTATCGAGGAAAAAGGTAAACAGGACACAGCGAAATCGGGACAGGATGTAAACGCTTTTTTTCAAGCCACCTTCATAAAGATTGGAGATGCCCGGTATCTTGGGCACTTGGATACGGCACGTGCCCTCCTGATGGCGGCTCGCCGAGGTGGCCTTCCCATGGCCTACTCCAAGGGATTTCACCCCGCGCCCAAGGTGCGCTTTTCCGCACCCATTCCTCTGGGGATGGAAAGTCTCTGCGAGACGGTCGAATTCGCCCTGACCCGTATGATTGATCCTATTGAAGCGAAGACCTCCATGAATTCACATCTCCCCAGTGGGGTTCGACTAACGCGGGTAAGGGCCTCAAACTTGAAAAGCACAGAGGGATTTGATATCTTTAATGTGTATTCTTATATATGTTTGTTTAGAATTTTTAAAATGAGTGAGGGATCACGAATTCTGAACCTTGCCAGACAGATCAGGATGGGGGAGATTAAAAATTTCCAGGCCCCTTCGAAAAAGGGGGTAGTGAATTTGAATATTCCCGAATGCCTGGCTGTTGAGGCAATTCAGCAAACCCGGCGGTGGTTGAAAATCGATGTTCGGATTGGAAATCTTCCCAAGGGGGTTCGCCCCTTTAACATAATTGCGGCATTGTTCGGGATGACGGGGCAAAGGGATGGTGAAATGCGGATGATAAAGGTCAGGGGCGTTGGCACCCCCTGAAAGGAATATGAATCGTTGTGAGTGAGATTGTCATCAACGCGACTCCCCAGGAGACACGCATTGCCCTTATAGAGAATGGGGATGTAGTGGAGCTCTTTTTCGAGCGCAAAAAGGAGCGTGGAATTCTCGGGAACATCTACAAGGGAAGGGTGGCCCGGGTTCTTCCGGGAATGGAATCCGCCTTTGTCGATATTGGGATGGAAAAGGCGGCTTTTCTCTACGTCTCGGAGGTGTACCATCCCTCAGATGAATACCAGGAATTATTCCTTGAGGAGACGGATGAGTTTTTTGAAGACGCCCGGCGAAACGGTAGGCGTGAGTCCCGCCATATTGGGGATTTGTTGACGGAGGGTCAGGAGATACTTGTGCAGGTTTCCAAGGAGCCAATTGGAAGCAAGGGTTGCAGTGTTACATCGCTTATCTCCCTGCCTGGGAGATATCTGGTTCTGATGCCTTATGCTGATCACGTGGGTGTATCACGCCGCATTGAGGACGGTACCGAGAGGGAGCGTTTGCGGGAGATCGCGCGGGAGATTCGGCCGAGTCATGTAGGACTGATTGTCAGGACCGCGGCCGAGGGAGTGGCGCCAGCAGATATCTCCGCGGATATGAACTATCTCTTGAAGGTTTGGCAGGCAATCCTGAAAACAAAGAATGGGACTTCTGCCCCCTACCTTGTGCATGAAGAGCCGGATATATGCGTCAGGGCCGTTCGGGACCTTTTCTCCGGTGATGTGCGGCGTATCATTGTGGATAATGAGGATACCTACCGAAAGATCACAGATTTTTTAGATCTTTACCTCCCCGATCCCTCATGTAGGATAGACCTTTATCAGGGGCTTCAGCCAATTTTTGACTACTACAACATTGAGCTGGAGATCCGCAGGGCCATGGACAAAAAGGTGTGGCTGAAATCCGGTGGGTATATTGTTATTGAACAGACAGAGGCCCTGGTGGCAATTGACGTAAATACAGGACGTTTCGTGGGTAAGCGCAACTTAGAAGAGACGATCCTTCAGACGAACCTTGAGGCTGCCCGTGAGATTGTCTATCAGCTTCGGCTGCGGAATATCGGTGGAATCATCATCATCGATTTTATCGATATGGAGAAGGCGGAAAATCGCGAAAAGGTGTTCAATGCCTTGAAGGAACATCTCAAAAAGGACAAGGCGAAGACTAACGTCCTGAAAATATCCGAGCTTGGGCTTGTGGAAATGACCCGGAAGCGAACGCGCGAAAGCCTGTGCAAGACCATCTCGGAAGAATGTCCATATTGTGAAGGCACGGGCAGGGTGCGGTCCCGTTATTCCATCTGCTATGATATCCTGAGGGAGTTGAAGCGGCTTCGCAACCAGTCCAACGGGAACAAGATTCTGATACACGTCCATAAGGACGTTGCGGATATCCTT
>JALTEW010000062.1 GCA_027073795.1 bacterium
GGCAGGGAGAAGGAGGAACATATTTCCCGGTATTTCTTTTGGAGGGGAGCGCTGAATGGCACAAGATGGGTTAAAGGAAGGTGAAGAGCTTCTAAGGGTTGAAAATATCTACATGAGTTTTGGAAAGGTGGCAGCCCTTTCCGGGGTGAGTTTTACGGTCAGAAAGGGTGAGATTCACTCGATTATCGGTCCTAATGGTGCCGGGAAGACCGTCATGATGAACTGCATCAATGGCTTGTACCACCCCCAAAGGGGGGATATCGTTTACAAAGGGGAAAAAATTAATCACCTCAAGCCCTATCAGCGGGCCCAGAGAGGGATTTCAAGGACCTTTCAAAAAATTGAACTCTTTTCCGGCATGACAGTCTTGGATAACATCCGCCTGGGAAGGCATATTCACATGAAAACGGGTATCGTCAGCGGTGCCCTTTATGTTGGGAAAACCTCGAAGGAAGAGATTGAGCACCGGGCATTTATCGAAGAGGAGATCATCGATCTTCTGGAGATCGAGTCTATCAGGGATAAGATTGTTGGGATGCTGCCCTACGGGTTGCAAAAGCGGGTGGAGCTTGGCAGGGCCCTTGCGCTGGACCCGGAACTTTTGATTTTAGACGAGCCGCTGGCTGGCTTGAACCTTGAAGAGGTAGAAGACATGGCTCGTTTCATCCTGGATGTGAACGAAGAAAAGCGCTGGCAGGTAACCTGTATCCTTGTGGAACATGATATGGGTGTGGTGATGGATCTGTCTGACTCCGTGACGGTTTTGAATTTTGGGGAGATGATTGCGGATGGGACGCCCGATGAGATTCAGTCGAATCCTGAGGTGGTTAAGGCGTATCTTGGGGCGGAAGACCTGTATGTTTCCAGGGCATAGTAAGGGGGATTGAGGTGGAAATAACCAAGGATCTGACAATACCGAAACTCTTTTTTGAAAAGGCGAGACATTACGGGGCGAATAAGGTTGCCATGCGTGAGAAGGAATTTGGTATCTGGCGGCCGATTACTTGGCAGGATTATTTCGATCACGTGAAGCGACTGACCCTCGGCCTTGTAAAACTTGGGTTGAAACCCGGGGACAAGGTGGCCATGATCGGGGATAACCGTCCAGAGGGATTGTGGGCGGAGATGGCAACCCTCTGCGCCGGCGGGATTGCGGTGTGGCTTTTTCAGGAAAGCATGCTGGAGGAGGTTCAGTATATCATCGATCATTCGGATACCCGCTTCTTTGTTGGAGAAGGGCAGGAGGAGGTGGACAAGGCTCTCGCCATCAAGGATCAATGCCCTAAAGTAGAGAAAGTGTTGTGGGACGACCCGAAAGGGATGCGCCATTATCACCAGGACTTCCTAATGAGTCTGAAAGAATTAGAGAAATTGGGGGAAGCGCTTGATCGTGAGCGACCAGACCTGTTCGAAAAGCTTGTGTTTCAGGGGCACGGAGATGATGTAGCCCTTCTTTTTTATACCTCTGGAACGACGGCAAAACCAAAGGGGGCGCTTCTGTCCCACTGGAACATGTTGACGATGGGGAGGCATCTCATGTCGGTGGACCCCTGTTATGATACGGATGATTTTGTTTCCTATCTTCCCTTCGCCTGGATCGGGGAGCAGATGATGTCTATATCCTGTGGACTTCAGATCGGATTTACCATCAATTTCCCTGAGGAGCCGGAAACGGCTCAGGAGAATATCCGCGAAATCGGTCCGCATGTCATGTTTGCCCCACCGCGGATGTATGAACAGATGACACGAACCGTTCAGGTTAAACACCTTGACTCCTCTTTCTCCAAACGGTTGCTTTTCAACCTTTCGACAAAGATTGGATACAAAGTCGCCGATATGAAGTTTTCGAAGAAGCCTGTTCCTTTTTATCTGAATGTTCTGAATAAACTGGCCTATCTCATCGTGCAAAAAAAATTGAGGGATCACCTGGGGCTTTCCCGAGTTCGGCACGCCTATACAGGAGGGGCGGCTATGGGACCTGATCACTTCCGTTTCTTCCACGCGCTGGGGGTGAACCTAAAGCAGATTTACGGTCAGACGGAGATTGCAGGTATTTCCGTGGTCCACCGGGACGGGGACATCAAGTTTGATACCGTGGGCAAGCCGCTCCCTGAGACGGAGGTAAAGATTACCGAAGAGGGAGAAATAATCTCGAAAGGTCCGTCAGTCTTTCTGGGATATTACAAGAATCCAGGGGCAACGGAAAAGACCCTGGTGGATGGATGGCTGCACTCTGGGGATAAGGGATTTATCGATGAAGATGGTCACCTGGTGGTGTTTGACCGTTCGAAGGATGTCATGACCCTGAGCGATGGACGTCCCTTCTCGCCCCAGTATCTTGAAAGCCGCCTGAAATTCAGCCCCTATATCAAAGATGCCTGGGTCATCGGGCATGAGAAGCCTTACATGACCGCTGTGGTTTGCATTGATTACTCGGTGGTGGGGAAGTGGGCGGACGAGAAGAAGATGAATTACACCAGTTATCAGGAGCTTTCACAGATTCCAGAGGTGTACGCCCTTGTGGAATCACAGATTAAACAGGCCAACAAGGACCTTCCGGACGTCGCGCGTGTGAGAAGATTTGTGAACCTTTATAAGGAATTTGATCCCGATGACGGGGAATTGACCCGAACACATAAACTAAGGCGGGCCTTTGTGGAGGATAGGTATAAAGATATTGTGAATGCGCTTTATTCCGACACGGATGTTATCCATATGGATACGACCTTTACCTATGAGGATGGAAGGGTGGCGGAGATAAAAACGGATCTCAGGATTCAAAAAGTTCCAGAGGAAGGGGGAAGGAAGAAATGAGTCAGATGGATTTATTCTTTATGACACTGACGACGGGCCTCATGGTCGGCGGGATTTATGCCCTGGTCGCGCTGGGGTGGGTGATTATCTATAAATGTTCCGGCGTCTTGAATCTGGCGATGGGGGAGCTAACCATTATCGGGGCGTATGTCACCTTGACATTCTACCAGATGGGGGTTCCCTTTGTTTTTGCCGTTGTTATTTCCCTCATCATAGGGCTTGTCTTGGGGATTTTGACCGAGCGGGTTTTCCTGGACCGCCTCATCGGGGAACCTATTTTGACGGTCATCATGGTCACGGTTGGGCTTTCGTTCTTTTTCAGGGGATTGGTGGAATTCATCTGGGGCACGGACACCCGGGTTTTTACCCCGCCGGTGTTTCCGCTGAAGCCCATCAAAATTGGTTTTCTTGTGATTGGGAGTGTTTATCTCTGGAGTTTCATCACTGCCATTGTCCTTCTTCTAATACTTGTCGGTTTTTTTCAGTATACCCGCTGGGGCTTGGCCATGCAGGCGACGGCGGACGATGAGATGGCGGCCATCTCACTGGGCGTGAGTGCCCGGTTTGTGTATGCGGCGGCTTGGGCCATTGCCTTTATGGCAGCTGGGGTAGGTGGAAGTCTGTTAGGAAATATCAATGGCCTGAATATCTCGGTGAGTTATTTAGGACTTCTCGTCTTACCGGCGGTTGTTCTGGGGGGTCTCAATTCCATCCCGGGGGCCATTGTGGGTGGTCTGGTGATTGGTATCCTCCAGAATTTCGCGGGTGCCTATCTCGACCAGTTTTTCCCTGGCGGCGTGAAGCAGATTTTCCCCTTCGTATTTATGGTTGTTTTCCTTCTCTTTAAACCATACGGGCTTTGGGGTTGGGAACGCATCGAACGTGTTTAACCTGAATTTGTCGAGGAGCTGAAAATGGCAAAAGGCTTTCTTCCTTGCGGGACCTATCATCAGGATTACAAGCATGACCACGCTTGGTGGCAGACGAGATTTGTCAAAGGAAAAATGATCCTGCTTGGCATCATCCTTTTTCTGGTTATCCCCCATCTTGATCCCTACTGGGTAGGGGTGGCCAACATGATTGGCTACACGATTCTCGGCGCGCTGGGGGTGGATCTTCTGATCGGGTTTACCGGTCAGATAACGTTGGGGCACGCGGCCTTCATTGCCGTTGGGGCGTACACGAGCACCCTGCTGGTTCTCGAGTTCCCCTGGCCCCCGATCTTTCACCACCTGGGAATTTCCTACCCCATCAGCATTATTGTGGGGGCCATCGTCGCCGGCCTCTGGAGTGTCCTGTTTGGGCTACCTTCCGCCAAGGTCAAGGGGTTTTACCTGATTCTGACCACGATGGCGGCGCAGTTCGTGACGGTGGATTTCATCATCACCCAGTATGTGGCCAAGATAGGCGGGCGTGGGCAGGCCTTCTCGCTACCGCCCGGAACCATTAAAATTGGTCCGTGGATTATCGATAATCCCATCAAGGTTTATTATCTCATGATTATCCTTGTGTTACTCTGTATCGGGATGGTAGCGAATCTCCTGCGCTCAAAACCAGGGCGGGCGTGGATGGCGATCCGGGACAACGACATTGCCGCAGAGACACTTGGCATTAACATCGTGTTCTATAAACTTCTGTCTTTCTTCGTGGCCGGGTTTATCGCGGGGATCGCGGGGGCCTTCTGGATCAGCAACTTGGCGGCCATCAGTCCCGAACATTTTCCCTGGTCATGGTCCCTGTGGTTGGTTGGCGTTATTCTGATTGGAGGAACAGGCTCCATTCACGGGACAATCTTAGGGTCCATGTTCATGGTTCTGGTCATGGAGTTTCTCCAGATGGGGATCTTGCCCTTGGCGGACGTCTATCCCCAGCTCTTGGAAAAGTTCCTTTTTGTTAAGGAATCCACCTTCGGGCTGGCGATCTGCGCCTTCTTGATTTTTGAGCCAAATGGGTTATCCTATCGGTGGTGGCAGATCAAGAACTATTTCAACCTCTGGCCATTTTCCTATTAGAAGGGAGGTGATAACACAAAGGACTATTTGCGGTTTTCAGGGGGAAAGGAGAAGCAACTCCCTTCCCGAATAGGGTCTTGAGACCTTGTGAAACCATCTAAAAAGGGGGAAAAGGATGAAAACGCGCGAGATATTGTTGAAAATCGGGATAGCCGTTCTTGTAATGGGGCTGATTATCAGCTTTCCGGGATTGACGTTCGCCAAGACCATCAGGGTGGGTGGCCTCATGGATATGACGGGCGCCACCTCGGACGTGGGGAAAGACTATGCCCTGGGAATGGCGGAGGCCTTTAACTACTTTAATGAGAAGGGCGGCGTTAACGGGAAGAAGATCAAGTATACATATTTTGATTATGGGTACCGTATCCCGGAGGCATTGACCAAGTACACGCTGTTGAAGCGGTTGAAATCTGTGGCCATCGAGGGATGGGGGACGGGAGATACCGAGGCCCTCTCTCCGACAATAACCAGGGATAAGATACCGTATGTTTCAGCTTCCTATTCTGCTCATTTAACCAATCCCAAGAAGACACCTTACAATCTCTTTTTCTCGTCCGACTACTCGACCAATGCCCGGGCCTGTCTGACGGCGTGGTTTGACAAGGTATGGCCTACCAAGAAGGATTACGGGAAGCGGAAACCCAGGTTTGCCTGCTGTTTTATGTTTGCCTCCCCGTACTGCAGCGCCCCGATCAAGGCCATCAAGGATCAGGCGAAGCTGCTGGGTTTTGATATAGGCCCTGATCAGGATGTGTCTCTATTTGCTCTGGACACAAAGAGCCAGATTCTGTCGCTTAAAAAGTTTAAACCGGATGTTGTATGGCATGGGAATACCGTTATGTCGGTGGCCGCAACCCTTCGGGATGCCTATTCCCTGGGACTGGGTGCGGACTGGATTATCAACAACTGGGGTTTTGATGAAAACTTGCCGAGGCTGGCCGGAAAGGCGGCGGAAGGGGCCATCGGGGCGACCCCCTGCGCCTTCTTTGGCCAGAAATCCGATATGATGGATGTCGTTGTTGCCACCGCCAAAAAGTATAATCCCGGTGTTTCTCTGAATAAACGGATGATTCATGCTGTTCAGGCATGGGGCGATGCCATCATCCTCTGGGAGGCCATGAAACGCGCCGACAAGGCAGGGGACCTGACAGGAGAGGGAATTCTCAAGAAGGGGTTTGAAACCTTCCGGAACTTTCATATCGGTCTGGGTGCCAGTGATGTAACCTATACCCCAACCGATCATCGCCCCTGTACAGGATGCTGGATTCAGCAATACAAGGGTGGCAAGTTCGTACGTCTCGAATACGTCAATCTTAAAAAACGCTGGCCGAAAAAATGGGCAAGTGAATGGCTGGGCTGGTAAATCAGTCGCGTGAACAACAAAATGATCTGTGGAGGGAAGGGCTTTGGAAAACAAGCCGGAAGTTAAACCGGAACCGATTCTGAAACTGAACAACATCGAGGTCAAGTATCACGAGGTGATTCTGGTTCTCAAGGGTGTGTCTATAGAGGTCCCGCAGGGGGGAATTGTTGCCCTGCTCGGGGCCAATGGCGCCGGGAAGAGTACGACCTTGAAGGCCATCTCCGGGTTACTAAAGCACGAGGACGGTGAGGTGACCGATGGCTCCATTGAATTTATGGGGCAGCAGATTCACAGGAAGCGCGCCGTTGAGATTGCCAAGATGGGTATTGTTCAGGTAATCGAGGGCCGGCGGGTTTTTGAACACCTCACTGTAGAGCAGAACCTCCTTGTGGGAGGGCACATGCGGAAAGGTGGGGAAAAAACGGTCAAGGAACGCCTGGAGATAGTTTATCATTACTTCCCGCGGCTGAAGCAGAAACGAAGGGAGATCGCCGGCTTTGTCAGCGGCGGGGAGCAGCAGATGACCGTTGTTGGACGGGCCCTGATGACCAATCCAAAGCTGATGCTTCTGGATGAACCTTCCATGGGTCTTGCCCCATTATTAATCCATGAGATCTTCGAGATTATCACCCGGCTCCATAAGGAGGAAAAGATTTCCATTCTCCTGGTGGAGCAGAATGTCAAGCTGGCTCTGAACGTGGCGCCTTATGCCTATGTTTTGGAAAACGGACGCATTGTCCTGGATGACACCTCGGAGAAGCTGAAGGAGAATGAAGACATTAAGGACTTCTATCTTGGTCTCACGGATGTGGGGGGCAGAAAAAGCTTCAGAGACGTGAAGCATTACAAGCGGCGGAAACGCTGGTTAACCTAAAAGAAAAGGGGTGAAAGATGGAAAAGAGACGGAGCCCTATCAAGGCAGTGATAGCGGTTTTAATTGGAGTTGTGTTTCTTGCTGGGATGGTGGGATGTGCCACTACCCAGGGAGCAGGAACGGCGAGTGTTTCGAAAATTACGCCACCTCAGATTAAGCTTGTGGATGTTCAGTTGGCGCACTATTGGGGATGGTGGTATTTTTCCAAGAAGGTCAAACCCACGAAGGGAAAAGCGGGAAACTACGGTGCCCCGATGGACCTTTCCTTTGTATTTGAGATTACAAACCCGAACTCCTTCCCGGTTCAACTGGATGGTTTCAAATTTACCGTGGCTTTTGAGGAATTTGATGTAAATACCCTCAATGCCTTTGAGACCATGTGGATTCCAGCTGGGAAAACCAACCAGTTAGCGGTTCACGGCATGTTTGATGCGCGGACCTCGCTTTTGAGCCTTCTGGTTACGGGGGGATTCAAGCTTAAGGCAAAACACATGAATGTCTGGCAGCAACTGGAGAAGTGGTGGACGGGGATTGCAACTTTCTCTTTCCCGATTACCGTCAAGGAAGGGGCCGCGACCTTTCATGCCGGCGGAAAAACGTTGGTCGCAAGCTTTAATGGAAAATTCCCAATGTAAGATCCAAATTAGGGGAGGGGAGTTTATTCCCTCCCCCTGATTTACCCTTGGTGTTGGACGTTAGTTGATAATGGTTTATTATAGAGGGTGAGCGGTGGAAGGAAGGGGATCTGAGCTTTTTTATTTTACAAATATTGCCAGTTAACGTAAAGTGTTATGAGTGAAGAGAAACATTATCAGATAGGTGAATTGGCGGGTATTCTGGAGATGAGCCCCCGGACGATTCGCTATTATGAAGAGGTGGGGTTGCTTAATTCCATTAAGAGGGTGGAGGGGGCAAAGAGAATCTATACGGATCAGGACCTCCGGCGTCTTCGTTTTATCAAGCGCCTGAAGCTGTTAGGCCTGACCCTTGTGGAGATGAAAGAGCTTGAGGATATATACCGGATTCATAAAACAAATAGAAAGGTTTTGCCGAAACTGCTTGAGCTTTTGGACAGGCGTATAAAGGAAATTGACGAACGCGTCAACAGCCTGAAAAAACTGAAGGCCGAGATTATGAGTTACAAGCAGAAGATCGAGGAAAAACTCAACGAAGGTGTAAAGAATTATGGGTAGAGGTTGGAGTTCAGGGGAAAGGTGAAAACAGAAAATGTTTGAATCTTTTTAAGGTGTTTGTTAGTAAAGAGCGGGTTTAATGAACCACAGGAGGATAAAAAATGGAAGAGGTTGTTATTGCAAGCGCGGTTCGGACCCCCATAGGGAATTTTTTGGGGGGGCTCTCCCCATTCAGCGCGACCCAATTGGGGGCTATGGTTATCACTGAGGCCATACGCCGCGCGGGAATTGATAAAAAGGATGTGGACGAGGTCATTATGGGAAACGTTTTACCCTGTGGCCTTGGGCAGAACCCGGCCCGGCAGGCCCTGCTCCGGGCTGAAATTCCGGTTGAGGTGGGGGCGTTGACAGTCAATAAGGTCTGTGGATCCGGGCTCAAGGCTGTAATGCTGGCTGCTCAGGCCATTCAGGTAGGAGACGCTGAGGTCGTGGTGGCTGGTGGGATGGAGAGTATGTCTAACACTCCTTACTACCTTGACAAGGCGCGACACGGGTATCGTCTCTGGGATGGGAAGTTGGTGGATGGGATGGTTCATGACGGATTGTGGGATGTGGTGAACGATTTTCACATGGGATACACGGCGGAGTTGATTTCCGAGAAATTCCATATTACAAAAGAGGACCAGGATACCTTTGCCCTCAATTCCAACCAGAAGGCGATCGATGCCATGGGAAAGGGGGCATTCAAAGAGGAAATCCTGCCGGTAGAGGTAAAGTCCAAGAAGGGTGTGACGGTGGTAGAAAATGACGAGGGACCAAGAGTGCCGGATCCGGAGAAAATCAAGAAATTAGCCCCTGTTTTTAAGGAAGGGGGGCTGGTTACGGCTGGCAACTCATCGAAATTGAGTGACGGGGCCTCCGCATTGGTGGTTATGTCAGCTTCGAAGGCCAGGGAACTTAATGTGATCCCTATGGCGCGTGTGCTTTCACAGGCATCTGCCGGGGTACCCCTGGAGGATGTCCTTGTCGCCCCCATTCAGTGCATCCCTAAGGTGTTGAAGAAGACTGGGTGGGGTATTGCTGATGTAGAACTTTTTGAAATCAACGAGGCATTTGCGGCCTCGACTGTGGCGATCATCCGGACCCTGGAGATTCCTGAGGAAAAGGTCAACATTCATGGCGGTGCCGTGGCCCTGGGGCATCCCATTGGATGTAGCGGTGCGAGGGTTCTCACAACGTTGCTCTATGCCATGAGAGAGAGAAATGCTAAGAAAGGGTTGGCGACTCTCTGCCTCGGTGGAGGAGAAGCCGTTGGGTTAACGGTTGAGATGCTGTAAGCGCAAAAACATAGGTTTGATTTATCCTGCCAAGCAGGCGGGAATAACTGGAGGTAAGTATGATGGAGATTAAGACGATGGGTGTTGTCGGTGCAGGCCAGATGGGAGGTGGGATTGCCCAGGTAGCGGCTGCCTCAGGATTTAGCGTGGTTATGTCTGACATCAAGGATGAGTTCGTCCAGAGGGGGAAGGATGCCATTTCCAAGAGTCTGGACCGCTTTGTCAAAAAGGGAAAACTGACGGCCGAGCAAAAAGATGAAACCATGGGCAGAATTACGGGGACAACCGACCTTTCCATGATGAAAAATGCGGATTTTGTTGTGGAAGCCGCGACGGAGAACGAATCCCTGAAGTTGGGTATCTTCAGAGACCTGGACGGGATTTGCGGGGAAGAGGTTATTCTATCTTCCAATACCAGCTCTATCTCTATTACCAAAATTGCCGCAGCGACCCGGAGGCCGGGAAAGGTGATTGGCATGCATTTTATGAATCCGGTTCCTATGATGGTTCTCGTGGAGGTGATTCGGGGGTTGGAAACGAGTGACGAAACGTATAACACGGTGGAAGACCTGGCTAAAAAGTTGGGGAAAACGCCTGTTCCGGCCAATGACTTTCCTGGATTTATTTCCAACCGGATCTTGATGCCCATGATCAATGAGGCGATTTATACCCTTTTCGAGGGCGTGGGAACGCCAGAGTCCATTGATGCCATCATGAAATTGGGGATGAACCATCCTATGGGGCCTTTGACCCTCGCTGATCTGATTGGGTTGGATACCTGTTTGGCTATTATGAACGTTCTTTATGAGGGCTTCGGAGACCCGAAGTACCGCCCGTGTCCCCTGCTCAAAAAATACGTGGATGCCGGTTTCCTTGGTAGAAAAACGGGAAGAGGCTTTTATACCTACGAGTCGTAAGGAGAGAGGGGAATGATATTTGACCTGACGTCCGAGCAGGAGATGATTCAACGCATGACGCGGGATTTTGCGGAGAAACACCTCAAGCCTGTGGCTGAGGAACTGGATCGTACCAAGGCTTTCCCTTTTGAAAATCTCAAGAGGCTGGCTCAACTTGGGCTGATGGGGATGAATATTTCTACAGACTATGGGGGGTCAGAGGTAGGGGTTATTGCCTATAGCCTTGTTATCACAGAGATAGGGAGGGCGTGCGCTGCCACAGGTGTGACCACCTCGGTGACCAATATGGTGGCGGAGGTTATTCAGGAGTTTGCCAAGGAGGAGATTAAGAAGACCCATCTTCCGCGAATCTGCGACGGGAGCTACCCTGCCGGTTCCTTTGCCTTGACAGAGCCTTCCGCCGGGTCTGATGCTGCCAGCATTCGGGCTACGGCGGTAAGAGATGGTGATGGATACCGCATTAACGGCACCAAGGCTATGATTACCAGCGGGGAGCATTGCGGGATTACGGTCGTGTGGGCTGTAACAGATAAAACCGCCCGAAAGGGAAAGGGAATCAGCGCCTTTGTGGTGGAGAAGGGCCGCGAGGGGTTCCGGGTTGGTAAGAACGAGGAGAAACTGGGCCAGCGTGGCTCCAGCACGAATGAACTTATCTTTGAGGATTGCTGGGTTCCAGAGGAGAATCTCCTGGGAGAAGAAGGAGACGGGTTCAAGATTGCCATGATGGAGCTAGATGGGGGCAGGATAGGAATTGGTTCTCTGGCCCTTGGCATTGGGCTCGCGGCCATCGATTATGCTACGGCGTATGTGAAGGAGCGGGAACAGTTTGGCAAGCCCCTATCAAACTTTCAGGCGATTCAGTGGATGATTGCCGATTCATACACAGAACTCGAAGCCGCAAGGTTTTTGGTCCTGAGGGCGGCATACATGAAGGAAAATGGAAGGAAATTTACCAAAGAGGCCTCCATGGCAAAGGTCTTTGCCAGTGAGGCGGCACGTGGTGTGACTGTTCGGGCTATTCAGATGCTTGGGGGGTATGGGTATACGAAGGACTATCCTGTGGAGCGTTTTTTGAGGGATGTTATTGTAACCACCTTGTACGAAGGCACCTCCGAGGTTCAGCGGATGGTTATAGCCCGTGAGATTCTTCGGGGGGGTTAGGGATGGAAGGGGTTCAGCAGTCATTACCGGAGCGGTTGGATTTATATGCGTGTATTCAGTGTGGGAAGTGTACGGGGGGGTGTCCCATATCCATCAAGTCTCCGTTGAACATTCGTAGAGTAGTAAGGG
>JALTEW010000063.1 GCA_027073795.1 bacterium
CCATCCGAGTAGGGCTCCCATGGCCAGCATTGCCAGAAACCCGTACCCGAAGATTTCCCCGACCCTTTCCAGTATCTCGTCGTTATCCCGCAGTGAATTTCCTTCCAGGAGAAAGAACCCCCCTTTAATCCTCTTGTATATGACCCGAACCTTGTGCTCATGCCCGGGGTGGGAAAGGGTTTTGATGATTTCCTGACCTTTCTGGATATCTTCAATAAAATCGGGTGTCAAGTTGATACCCTTCCAGGGATCTAAATCGGAGGAAGCAAGAATGCGACGTTCTGGGGATAGCAAGAGGTAAAATTCAGATTCGTTGCCGTTGGCCTTGGACTCGTTGATAAACTCCTTCTGGAGCCTGTTGAGTCCCTTGATGTTAAACAGGGTTTCGTATTCCAAAATATCGTCACGAAGGTTTTCATCCACCCGGGCGCGAAGGGTGGATGCGAGGGAAAAATAAATGAGCAAAAACACGATAAGAGAGGCAGCGGTGAAAAGGGTAAGATGCAGGAGGGTTAGCTTAAATGTAACCCGGTGGAAAAGCCCATGTTTTTTTGCCGATGTTGCAGTCATTTTCATTTTGAGAAAGATTTCGGATTCACCGTTTTAGCATTCCACGACAAATTTTTACGGACAGGTTTTGCTGCCCCTCTTTTACTGAAGATGTCGATGCCCAGTGATAAGAACACCCCCTTTAGATAAAGGGTGGTGACAACTCCCAGGTAGGCCCCAGCAATGACATCGCTTGGAAAATGAGCCCCTATAATGACACGGCTTGCCGCTACAAGGGCGGCGATGGCGAAGCAGAGGAAGCGAAAACGTGGCGCAGTGAGATAAAGGGCTGTCATGAAGGCAAAGATCGTGTTGGCGTGGCCCGAGGGGAATGAAAGCATCCTGGCCGGAGAGAATTTAAAGAAGGTGAATCCATATTTCCCCGTCTCGTAGAGCATGACAGGCCGATACCTGGCGAAGATAACCTTTAGAATGTCTGTGAGTAGCCCAGAGACGGCGATGGATACAAAGAGAAAAAGAGAAACCCATGCGTATTTTCTGAGACGCCAGCGATATGCCTTCCATCTTTTCATCCTGGAGGCGGGATAAAGCAGCAGGAACAGGATCCCAAAAGTAACAAGGTAGGCGGTGGATTCGCCGAGGTGCGTAACATAACTGAAAAACCCGGTGATGGTGTGATCAAGGGTGCAAACGGTGACGGCTACAGGGCGGTCGACGAATACAATTGAAATAACACATGTGGCAAAAACGATAATTCCTGAAACAACAATTTTTTTAACCTCAGGGGAAACATGCTTCTTCATCGGAAAGGAATTCCCTTTAATCGCACCTGATAGGCTGAAAGGCGTGACCGTTTTTTTGCTCTTTTCAAAAACAAGTACGTGCCCGCCCTTTGGAGCTTGAAATGCCGGGACGAGGGAAAAAGGTTTGCTTTAACAAATTGACCCTCGTTCTTATTAAATTACCTTTTAATACGTTTTTTTCTTTTTTGTCAATCAAAAGAATAGAACGATTTTGGTTTAGAAAACCCCTCTGGCTCCGCTTGTATGTAATTTTTCCACTCACTCCAGAGTAGGTATACAAAAGGAGGCATCTTTTTTTATAGATGACCACCTTTTCTTCAGGAGATAAACCTACATGTTTTAATTCTTCTTGTAAATGTCCTTTTCTATCGAACACGGCAAGGATAGAGTGGCTGTCCAACCCCAGGAATTTCTTCGCGTTTGATGGGTTTTCTATGTCTGCCGGATAGATGTCCAGGTAAAATGGAAACAGGGCGCACATGGTTTCGTTGGGTTTGTATAAACTAACGGTTGAGTCTTTTGGAACAGACCCCATAAGTTTTTCAATATAGGGTTTGTAGTTTTTGTATTTGTCAAGAGAGGGGTACAAGCAAAAGGGGATTGCTGACAGTAAAGCAACCATAAGCAGTATAAAAGAGACCAGTGTACCGATGGGGCGTCTCTGTTTTATTTGACACCATGTGATGTAAAAAAAGAAGGAAAAAGGGACAAGGAATATGATTGAAGCGAGGATATGTTTAAGTATATATACGGGCATGGAAAGGATAGCTATTTCTGTAATACATATAACAATTGCAAGGCTAAATAAATAACGCTGGATTTTTTTTGAAAACATTACTTTCTCCCATTGTGTGAATGAATGGGCGAAAAAAAGGGCAAGGGGCGGGAAAAGAGGGAGTACGTAAATGGTTCTTTTTGTGGAAGACAGGGTAAGCAAAACAAAGGTAAACCCTGCCCAGCACAGGAACAGAAGAAACGCCCTGTTTTTCACCCATTCCCTTCTTTTATACATCGTGATGGCAACGATTGGCGCAAAGAAGGACCATGGAATGAATAAAAACGGGAGATTGTAGAAATAGTAATAGAAGGGGCGGATATGGCCCCTCCCTTTATGCGCGAAAAATCTGTTGAAGTGATTAACGATGAAAAATATTTTCAGATATTCGGTTCCGCCATAATGGTACAAAGCTATTATCCAAGGGGAAAGACACAAAAAAAACAATATGGTGCCTTGGACCAATTTCATTTTTAGTAATGTTTTGAGGTTTCTGGTGATTCCCAAGTATGTCAGAACAGTTATGCCGGGAACGGCCATTCCTATTAAGCCTTTTGAGTAAAACGCCAGAATGATGCCAACATAAAACAAGTAAAAATATTTTTCGTTCCTTGTGATACCTTCCCAGAATCCAAAGAGGGAGACAGTTATGAAAAATGTGAGGGCAACATCCACAATTCCCCAGTGAGACATTTGGTAGAAGAGCACCGTTGTACTCAGGATAAGGGATGCGAAAAATCCGCTTAAAGGTGAAAAAACCTTTGTTGCCCAGTAAAGAACAAGGAGCGCTGTTAAAAAACCAAAAACAGCATTGGGAATTCTTGCCCCGTAAGCGCTTGCCCCACCTGTAAGTTTATAAGCCAAAGCAACGGAAGCAAAATACAAGGGAGGTTTTTCTAAAAAGGCCTTTTTATCGAGTGTTGGGATGGCATAGTTTCCCGATAGGGCCATTTCCCTTCCGATTTCAGCAACCCGTGGTTCATCTGGTGTCCACAATCCCCTGCCTGTAATGCCTGTAAAAAACAAAATCATGAGGAGAGTGATTGTTAATAAGGGCACGTAAAAATCTCCCCTTTCTTCAACCCTTAGGGAAAGGGGCGTCCGAAAAAAGTCAAAAAAGGATTGCTGCGGGTAAAACCGGAACCTGGCCACTCCTCATCTCCCTCCATGAAATTTTAACCTCAATGCCTTTTCAATCGCACAAACACATTTTAGAGGATGAGGGTAACCAGAAAATGACTTCAACATTACTAAAAGGTAATGAGGATTCTTCGTGGGAATAGAGAAAAGATAGAAAAGAAGGGCCAATGGTTAAGAGACCTTCGACGGTCAATCTTGGCGTGCAATCGGTGGATGCTTCCCTCCGTAAGGGATTAAGCCTGGGAAGGCATTATTTTTAAGGAGGGGGGGGGCCTGCTTTGGTCCCTCCAAAGCAGGCCGACAGAAGGAGGGGAAGGGAGGAGGAGAAAATGAATGATAGCGTTTTTTATTTGGACACAAGTCGTTTGATAAGGTGCCCCTCAGGAGTAGGCTCCCATTCAACAACGACTTTGTCTCCCACTTTGAAGTCCTTTAAGGTCACGTTCTTTTTGTTTCCTTTTTTTAAGGTAACATCTTTTGCCAGGGGACCAGCAACCGTAAAAATTTTCTTTTCCGTCAAGGGGACGTCAATGACAACTGTGTTAAACTTTAAATCAATGGCCGAGATTTTTCCTATCATTTTATAGGTCTTTGGCCCTGTGGCCGCTGCAGGTGCGGAAGGAGCTATGAGGACCATGAGAAAAACCACCACGATTCCTATAACGGTGATTTCTACAATGAACCTTGCTGTTTTCATTTTCTTACACCCCCTATTTACTTTGAAGGCTTGTCAGTGCCTTTTTTAAGGATCAAATAAATGTTTCCATTCCTGCGCTTTACCAACAGTAAGAGTTCATTGTCTTTTGTGTTCCTCAGGACATTGTAATAACCTTGGGCGTTCGTGACCTTTTTTCTGTTTACTTCAAGGATAACATCACCAGGGCGCAATCCCGCTTTTGACGCAGGGCTTTCCGGGCGAACTTCAGTAATGATGACACCACCTTCACCGGGGGCAACCCCAAGACGCCCTGCTAATTCGGGTGTAATGTCCTGAACCGCCATTCCCCATGTGTTTTGCTCGTTTCCTACGGAAGCTACCCTTTTCCCTTGCTTCATTGTGCCGATCGTGATTTTCAGAACTTTTTCTTGACCATTACGAATGATTTTTATCGTTGCCTTTTTGCCGGGTTGCGCAGCAGCGACGAGCCGAGAGATATCATACCCATTTCTGATTTTTTCCCCGCTAAAGGCAACGATGATATCTCCCCGTTTCAGGCCCCCTCTATCCGCGGGACTTCCTGGAAAAACGCTTGAGATAAGGACGCCTTGATTGTTTTTGACTCTGAAAGACTTGGCAAGTTCGGGGGTCAAATCCTGCACTTCCACCCCAAGCCATCCCCTGATGACCTTTCCTTTCTTGAGCTGAGGAACCAGTTTTTTAGCGATGTTGATGGGGATGGCAAATCCAATATTTTGTCCGTTTTTGATGATGGCTGTGTTGATTCCGATGACCTTTCCTTCCATGTTGAAGAGGGGACCACCACTATTTCCGGGGTTGATCGCCGCGTCGGTTTGGAGGAAATCATCATAGGGGCCCACCCCGATGATACGACCCTTCGCGCTGAGAACCCCTACCGTGACGGTCTGTCCCAGTCCGAAGGGGTTCCCAACTGCCACAACCCAATCTCCCACGCGGATGGCATTAGAGTTTCCCAATTTAACGGGGCTGGGAAAGTTTTTGTCCGGTTTTACTTTGACCAGCGCGAGATCGGTTTTGGGGTCTCTTCCCACAACCTTCGCGTCGTACACCTTCCCATTACCAAGCTTTATTTTTATGGAGGTTGCTTTCGCGACGACATGGTTGTTTGTCAGGATAAGCCCGCTCTTGTCGATGACAAAACCTGAACCTAACGCATGAATTTTCATTCTCCTTTGGGGCATAGGACCAAAAAAATTATCGAAAGGCGAATTGGGCATGAAAAATGGGATGAGAGGGGATTGCTTAACGATTTGTGTGGTTGAGATATTTACCACAGAGCTTTTAACTCTGGCGACCAGACCCGCAAATGATTCTGGAACGGGTGCACCAAAGGCAGGAGAAACAGACGGTGTTGTTTGGCCTGACATAAAAAATATCACGCCAAGCAGGAGAATGGCCACCTTTAACATCCTGATCCTGATATTTCTTTTTATCTCGTTTCCCATGATAGTCTCCTTTTATTCTATCTTGTCTTGTTAAAAGAAAGACAGATCATTCTCTCGTTCCAAGGCCGTGAAATGATTTCCCATCATTTCAAAGGCTTTTCTTAATTTTACCCAATCAATTTCCATGTGATTAATCTTTCCAACCTGGATGTGTGATTGCTTTTCCAAGTCACCTCTAATCTTTTTCAAGCTTTCAAAAAGGTCACTCAAGATCGCAAAGCTGTAATGAAAATCTTCGTAAAACTCCATAGGTTTCCCATTTTGATCTGCGAGGGCACTAAAGTCACTCATGGTTTGTGAAACTTCAGCTTCGAGTTTTTTTATCGTGGCGGTAATATTTTCCAGATCATCCCTTTCACGTTTCTCATTCCATGTCCTGTAATCCCTTTCAAGAGAATCTAACTGTTTCTTGAGTTGCTGGTTCTTTTTTATCAGATTTCCCAGTTCTTTTTTTTGTACTGTGGGTTTCATGACCAATCCTTCTCTTTGTTGTATTATTGCCTTCTACCGCCTTTTTCAATAACCATAATAATCCCCCAATATTTCATAAATCTTGCCATTAAATTACAATTTTGTAATAAAAGGGAATCTTAGGCGAACCGTGAGGGGAAAACCTACTTTACGCGAACCTGAACATAGCCTGTGCGGTGCGTTCTATGATCGATGGCAAGGAAAATGATGTAACGCCTCGTGTTAAGGGTTTCCAAAACATGCTTCAAGTCATTTTGTTTAAAGATAGGGTGACCATTCGCTTCAAGGATGATGTCGTTGGCCTCAAAGCCTGCTCTTCCCATTGGGCCATTTGGGTCTATCCAAGATATGATAACGCCTTCACGGGGTTTATTTGTTTTCACCACCGATGTGGAAAAGGAGGTCACCGAAACGCCTAAATATTCTTCTAAATTCTGTAAGTGGGTGAGCTTTTCGTCGTTTTGTAAACCAATCTGAACGGAAATTTCTTTCTTGTGGCCATGTCTTAGAATCCCCATCTTTACGGTTTCCCCAAGTGGCGTGATGGAAACCAGGCGTTTCAGAAGCAGGGAGTTATAGATACGATGTCCTTGATAAGTAATGATGATATCCCCGGGCATCAGCCCCGCTTTTTGAGCGGGAGAATTTTCTATAACATCAAGGACCATGGTCCCTTTTATGTATCCTTTCTTTGCGAGATCTGTCCTGAGGATGACATCTTGGATGCGAAGGCCAAGCCAGCCATGTTCTACTTTGCCTTTTGCGATCAGTTGATTGGCAACGTGAAGGGCCATATTCCATGGGACGGCGAACCCGATACCTTGCAGTTTGCTCAGGCGTGTTAAAAGGGCATCGTTAACCCCAATCGTTTCTCCTTTAAAATTGATTAAGGGACCTCCACTATTGTTGAGATCGATCCAGGCATCTGTTTGTAGAAAATCTCCATAGGTTGATGGCTCAGAGACGGCTTTATTGTGTTTCGCGCAAATGATCCCCTCCGTAAGGGTTGGTTTGAAGGCGTCGTGATATCCAATGGCGATAACCTGATCTCCCATGGCAATTTTGTCCGAATTTCCGGGGAGGATATAGGGAAAAGGTGCTGCCCTTTTTATCTTTAAAATGGCGAGATCAGTCCGCGGGTCACTTCCAATAAGTTTAGCATTTAACCATTCTCCGTTGTGAAGGCATATTCGTATAATACGCGCGCCATTGACCAGAAAGGCATTGGTTAGGATATGTCCATGGGAATCTATCATGATGCCTGTGCCGAGGCGAGAGCCTAAAAGATCTTTTAAGTCGCCATTGACTCGGTTGGGTGGGTTTAGAAACGCGTAATATGGAAGGGATGCAATCTGGTCTGGAAATTCTTTCTTTACCCCGACCTCGAGATGGACGATGGCGGGAAGTGTCTTTTTCGCGGCTTTAAGGATAACTCTTTCTGAATGGGGCCTTAAAGGGGGGAATCCTTGCGCATTTAAGCGCGGAGTAAGGGAAAGGAGAAAGATAAGGAGCGTAGAATAAGTTATGATTCCGCGTGGTTTGAGGTTTGAATTCATCTGATTTCGTCCGTAAAGTTTCTCAAAGTACCTTCTTGATAACACCAAAACCTTTCCAGATCCTTACATTAAGATTAAATTTTTTCTCAAATGCATTTTATCTTGCTATATCTCCACCCGTGGGAGGCGAACGGTAAAGGTTGATCCCTTCCCTAATTGGCTTTTCACCTCGATAGATCCCCCATGGAGGGTGATAATTGCCTTAACAAGGCTCAATCCCAACCCCAGTCCCTTCTTGGAACGGCTTTGATCGCCCCTATACAAGCGTTCCCAGATCCTGGGAAGATCACTTTCTGCGATTCCAATTCCCGTGTCTTCGATGACCATGACGGCTTCTTTCCCTTGAGGGAAGGCCTTGATAGACACGCTCCCTTGCCTGGGCGTGAATTTGATTGCGTTATCGATCAAATTTGCCAGCACCTGGGTCAATCGTGTGGGATCGGCCCGGATTGGCAGGTGGGGGTGCATCTCTATCTCAATCTGGAGTTCCTTTTCTTCCGCGACAAAGCCGTAGAGATCGAGCACCTTTTTTATGACTTGATTTAGGGAGATGGCTTGAAGATCAAGGTGAAGGACACCCGTTTCCGCTTCTGATATATCCATAAGCGTGTTTAAAAGCTTCTGAATTTCGATAGATTCCTCAAGACATTCCCCCAGGGCGTTTTGGCACTCCTCGGGCAGATGCTCCTTCTGAAGCGCCAGTTCTGCCATGCAACGTAGCCTTGTGACGGGGGTTCGAAGATCATGGGCAACGTTGTCAAGAGAATTTTTCATGGCCTTTATCAGAGTTTCAATTTTTTGAAGCATTTCGTTGAAAAGGGAGATTAACTCCTCTAATTCGTCTCCAGAGTGGGGGTTGGGAACCCGTTTCCCCAGGGCTTCCATATCACGAGAAATGGATTGAACCGAATCGATAAGGTGGCGTATGGGATGCAACGCGCGATACGCCAGCACACTTCCTCCCAAAATTCCCAAAAGGAGCAAGGGAAGAATGATAATCGTGCCAGCGTCTTTAAATTTTGTCAGAATTCTTTCCCTTTCCCGTGTATCTTGACCAACTTGGAGAACGCCTCCATCGTTAAGATGTGTGGTCATAATCTCTAAATACGCCTTGTGGTATTGGTCAGAGATTCGAATCCATTTTTTTGGGGTAGGAGCAATGACCTCGAGGCTTTTAATATCGAATTCCACCCACTGGTAAGGGAAATAGATATACCGCGTGTGGTTATTTTGGCTCGCGATACGAATAAAAAATTTGTTTTTTTCGGGGGATTTTCTAAAAGAGACAACATTTTTTTCAACCGAGGGGATGCCACCTGATTGGTAAAGGGTGTGTAATTCTCTTAATTCTGTGAGGATTTCATCATGATCTTTATGGATGAGTGTGGCCTGTAAATAAACATACGCGAACAGAAAGAGAAGAAAAACGCTCAAGGTAAAAATAAAAGAATACCAGAAGGTTAATCTGAACCCAATGGTTTTAGGAATCTTGCGGAGGGTCTTTAATGACATAGCCGACAGAACGGATGGTGTGGATTAATTTCTGAGGGAAGTCACGATCGACCTTGTTTCTTAACCGGCAGACAAGGACATCAACAACATTTGTTTGGGGATCGAAAGTGTAATCCCATACATGCTCGAGAATCATGGTCTTCGATACGATTCTTTCCTTATTATACATGAGATATTCCAAAAGGCTGAATTCGCGGGGTTGCAGGTCTATTTTCCGGCTGCCCCGGGTTACTTCGTGTTTTAGCAGGTCCATGGTGAGATCTCCCGCAGTGAGTGATGAGGGGGCAGGGGTTGCGTGAGAACGGCGAATGAGGGCCTGAACTCTGGCAAGAAGTTCTGAGAATGAGAAGGGTTTGATAAGATAATCATCTCCTCCTTTTTGCAAACCCTTCACCCGATCTTCCACGGTCCGTTTTGCGCTGAGAATGAGGACTGGCGTGTTAATCTTTTTCTCCCGCATTTTTTCAATAAGGGTCAACCCATCAATCTTTGGCAGCATAATATCCACAATCGCGGTGTCGTAGGAATTCATAGAGGCAAGCAGCAGCCCTTTTTCGCCGTTTTCGGCATGGTCGATGGCATAACCTGCTTCTTTAAGCCCTCTGGCAATAAAGCCGGCGGTTTTTGAGTCATCTTCAACAAGAAGGATTCTCATGCTTTACTCCAATGGAAGGCTTTGTAAAAGGTGGGTTTCCTTTTCATAGGAATCGCAGGGCTATACTTTTTGTTTGAAAATGAGGCCGCGTTTACTGAATAGTATTTCTGTTACTATCACAGCTAAATAGAATCCAACGATCCATATCAGGGCATGAAGGTTGGATTGAGTAAGATAGATAATCAGGATGACCCATGAAATGGAGCTCATGAGCAATCCCAGGAGAGGAAGGTAAAAATTGATATTGATTTTTCCCCTGAGTTTTATGGCTGCGATGTTAATACCCACAAAGGTCAAAAGGAAGGTTGAACTCGCAAAAGAGGAAATAATTGTCAGGTTTGTTGTATTTACAAACAGAAGGGCTAAGGCTGTGATAATGATCAGGCTAAGAAAGGGAATATCTTTTGTTCGCTCACGGTGGGAGAAGACCTTGGGAAGTTCGCGTTCCTTTGCCATGACCATGCCGAGGCGCGCTGTTCCGAAGAGGGTTGCATTGATGGCGGAAGCGGTGGACAGGAGGGCTCCAAGTCCAATAAGCGTAAATCCCGCTTTTCCGAGAAAGGGTTTTGCCGCCACGGCAAGGGCGTATTCCTTGTACTTGTTAATGTCGTCGGGGGAAAGGTTCCCAACAGCCACGATAGATACGGTTAAATAGATGAACGTGGTGATGATAACCGCTAAGGTGATGGCCCTACCCAAATCCCTCTCAGGATTTTTCATTTCATTGATAGCGTTTGGGATAAGCTCGAAGCCTTCGTAGGCGACAAAAATCAGAGCCGCACCCATGAGGGTACCATTGATCCCCTTATTGAAGAGAGGAAATAAGCGGTCGGGTTTTATGAAGATCAGTCCTGCGATTGCAAACAGGCCAAGGATGAGAACCTTTATCATCACGATGATATCTTCGGTTTCACCTGCCGCCTGAACACCATAAAGGTTCACGCCCAGGAAAATTAATAGAATGAAGGATTCAAGGATATGATGGGTTGCACCTGAAAAGGCCTTGCCTCCCAGCATCGCGCTCCCGTAAACACCAAACGTGTAGGCATAAAGTGCCAAAGTCCCGATGTAACCGGTTAAGAGAAGCCATCCGCTTATTCCCGCGACATTCTTCCCCTTGAAGGCCTTCTCAAGATAGGTGAAGCTTCCCCCATCTCCCCCAAATCTGGTGCCTAATTTTGCATAAGAGATTCCTGTTAGCAAGGCAATGAGACCACCAATGAAAAAGGCAATCGGGGCAGCGTGACCGGAGGTTGAGACAGACAGACCAAGGACGGAAAAAATGCCGCCCCCTACCATACCGCCAACCCCAATGGCAATGAGTTCTTTGAGACCCAGTTGACCTTTTTGGCTCTTTTTCATCTTTGAAATCCGATAGGCATCCTATGTTATTGATAAAAGAAGGGGATATTTTTAAAGAGCAAGTAACACGCTGCGCGTTCTTCCCAGGAAAGTTCGGGAAGGCACAAAAAGCTTGCTGGATAAATCTGGGTTTCCCCTTCCAAGGTATAGAAGATATTTCCCTTTTTGTCTTTCATAAAAACCTTTTTATTTTTCGACGTGATCGTGTATAAGGTTTCCCCCTCTTTCTTAAAAACGGTCACGGCCTTAGGGGAGACCTTCAGATAGACAAGATGGGCTCCGACAGGTGTTTCCACACGGAAGAGATCCCCTTCTTTTTGGATGATGTGCAAGATATTCCCTTGAAGGTTGCGGATCACAAGTCTAATGCCGAGCCTCTTAAGAAAAACCCCCTGGCCTGAATCCTTTTGTTTCAGTTTGAGCCTATTGGGTCCCCAGCGTTCAAACGTGTATGCTGTCTTGTCTATAAGAATTTCGTTCGTGTTTTTAAAAGATAAAAGAATTTGACTGCCCGGGGCCACCAAAAATATTTTGTCTCCCGCTAAAAGGTTCTCCCTTATCAAAAACGCAAAGATTAAGGCGAGTAGACTGGCAAGAAAAATTTTTTTATCCATGATCCACTCCTTTGCTGGGGTTGTAAGACTGCCTGTTCTTCGAATAGATGAATCGGAAGGAAAAGTCAATCACTGCGGTTTCGTAAAGTTCGAAGATAAAAGCTTGATGCCCTCGTAAAAAGTCATATCTTTTAAGTATATGAAATAATTATAGATATACTTCTTTTCAC
>JALTEW010000064.1:0-3799 GCA_027073795.1 bacterium
CAAATGCTCTCCCTCGTCTAAGGCCCTTTCTCGGTGGCCAGGCACAGTCGCCCAGCGCCGGCTGCCTTGGCCACGTCCATAACAGCGACCGCCTTGTTGAGCACCACCGTGCGGTCCGCCTTGATAACCACCAGTTGATTTTGCGTGCCATTGATCATTGTCTGAAGCCGCCTGAATAGTTCATTTAGGGTCACTTCTCGGTCTTCAAAGAATACCCGGCCCCGGGCATCCACGTAGACAGTGATTTCTTTCTGCGTCTGGGGCCTGGATGCCTTGGCTTGGGGCAACTTTATGTCTATGCCCTCATTTATAATGAAGTTTGTTGTCAGGAGGAAATAGATCAAAAGTAGAAACACGATATCGATCAGTGATGTCAGAGGCATCTGAACGGCATAACGGGGTCTCTTTTTCCGGTGGACAAGCATGGCCTATTTATCCTGACCTTGAGTAAAACTCTTGATGAAACTTACGGTTCCTTCTTGTAACCTGGCCTCGTAACGGTCCACTTGGGCTACCAGATAGCTGTGAGCCACTATGGTGGGCAAGGCTACAGCCAGGCCAAGCGCCGTGGTCAACATCGCCTCCCAGATGCCGCCGGCCAAGACGGCTGCATTAACCTTTCCTCCCATCTGCTGGATCACCATAAAGGCCTTGATCATGCCGATCACCGTACCTAAAAGACCAAGTAGCGGGGCGATGTTGGCAATTGTGGCCAAGGCCTGCAGATAGCGGGAAATTTTCCTTACTTCTCCCTCGATGGCATGTACCAGTACCGTCTCTAAGGTTTCCCGGTCTTGATCAATCACCTCCAAGCCCTGTGACAGGACGCGACCCATAGGCGATTGGCTCGTTATGGCCTCATCCTTTGCGCCCTTATAGTCCCTGGCTTTCATGCAAGCCGCCACGCGCTCCGCCACAAAGCGCCCCCGTTTACGCAAAGCGGCAAAACGGATAAACCTTTCCAAGAAAATGGCAAGCGCCAGAACCGAACAAAGGAGAATGGGGATTACCAAAATCCCACCCTTCGCAAGAAACGCAAACATTAATTCCTCCTTGCTGTTTTATCTATTTATTGAATAATTAAAATTTTTTTTCGATGTCGACCGTTCCGTTGAAATCGATGTCCTCGCTGCGATGCGTCATCACCTGAGCGGCATCGTATGTTTCCCAGAGATCAGGTTTTCCATCCCGATTGCGGTCTTCCTCCACCTTTATGACGCGTCCGTTTTTGTAGTAATACCAGATGTCCGCTCGTCCGTCGCCGTCGCTGTCTTTCTCAGCCAGTACCGCGTTTCCACTCGCATCATAATGCCAGAGGATATCGGGCTTGCCTGAGCCATTTTTAGCCTCCCTGGAAAGGGTGATTCTCCCTTTCTGGTCGTATTCCTCAACCAGAACAAGGGATCCCGTGTCTGCATTAAAGACCTCCTTTTTTCTAAGCACATCCTTAGAGTAGGCTCGACGCTCAAGGAGTCGTCCCTTTCTATCGGTGACCTCCGCGACCTTGGTCCATTTAGGGTCATTAAATCGCAACACTGTCTCAAAACGTCCATCTCCATTATTGTCCAAAAGGGAGCGGACCTGTTTACCACTTTTGTATTCCAGTTTTGCATCCACTTTCCCGTCATGATTACGGTCCTGCTCCGATCGCACGATTTTACCCTGTTTATAGTACTGCCATGTGTCGATTCGGCCATCATGGTTTGTGTCGCAAATGGCCTTGGCGATCCGCCCTTTGTCATCATAGGTGATGGTTTGCTCTGGTTGCCCGTCTTTGTCTTCATCAATAGTCTGGATAATGGGTTTATCATTCTGAAACCGGGTCAAAATCACCCGCCCTTGTTTGGACTGCTTCACACTAAGAAGCTTACCGTTTTTGAATCGACTGATACGGATCGGCTTGCGTGTATTGGCGTCAACCTCGCGCACAATCCTCGGCTGGCCCTTGGCATCAAACTCTGTAAACCGGTCCATCCGGCCGTCATGGTTGGTATCTTCCTCCCTGGTTTTGGGTATTCCTCGATCCATATGCACCAGGACATCAAATACTCCATCGCCGTTGGTATCCCGCTTTTCTAAAACCACCTTGCCTCCATGGAAGTCGATTACCACATCAGGCTTGCCGTTTGCGTCGGTATCCTGTTTCTGCCTGAATAGCTCACCACTTTTATAGATGCGAACGGTTTCCATCTTTCCATCACCATCAAGGTCATGCCTGCTCCTCAAGGGATGTCCCTGGGCATCGTATTCCACAACCTGATCTATTCGGCCATCACCGTTTAAATCTATTTTCTGTTCGCGAGGCATGCCATTTTCAAAGCGTTGCCATACATTCACACGACCATCGCCAGTTGTGTCCCGGGTAATCAAATATGGCTTCCCATTCTTATATTGGTAAACCGTGTCCATACGGCCGTCACCTGTTGTGTCCTGCTGCCATTTTAAGATTCGCTTGCCATCGAGGCTCATTACGCTGATGATTTGCCCTGATGCATTGAATTTTTCGCGAAGTGTTAGCTTCCCTCTTTTTAAGGTATCCCGTTCGTCTATACGACCGTCTGCATTTGTATCCCGTTCCACACGCGTGATAATGCCTTTTTCGTAGTACTGGAAGGTATCCATTTGGCCGTCCCCGTTGGTATCCGCCTCCAGTTGCACCAGATTTCCGGATGGGTCCAAGTGGGCGATTCGATCTGTTTTACCATCTTTGTTCAAGTCCTGTTTTAAAGCCCGGCCCTTAGCAATGGCCGACACCGGGTCAAATGTTAGTTCTACTAAAAGATACAAAAAGGCGATGAGTAACAACATCCATTCGACCTTGCGCATGATGTAGAAAAATCTCTTTATCATAGCCCCTCCAAAAATGTTAAGGCAAAAAAGCCACGAAAACAGGACAGTTATATGCCCTGGCCTTCGTGGCCTATTCGAAAAAATGTGTTGCCTCTCGTTATAGCCGAGGCGCCTTCATAGCGCCAAAATCCGAAACTGCATATAATATACAGCAAGCTTTTACCTAATAGGTCCTGAGATGTCAAGACCTTTTCTCTAGTGATTAAAAAGATAAAGCCGCCGCTCGCGCCATCGCCGTACTTCATGGCGCCCTTGCCCCGGCAGATTTCGATTCTTTCCATATTCTCCAGGGACACGAGGTCGAATTTGACAAAGCCGTGGCTGGAGGTGGGATCATTGATGGACCTGCCGTTCAGGATCCCCGCTTTCCTACTCCGTAAGCTCTTCAATCTCACCTTCCATCTCCAGGTATGCCTCGCGCAACTCATTTTCCATGTCTGCTTCCGCATTCCACATCCCCCGGGTGATTGCCTCCAGAAGCTTCTCAAGTATGTTTTGAAGAGCGTAGGGGTTTACCTCCTTCATCCACCTTTGCATCTCAGGGTCAAGGGCAAACTTCTCAGCGACCTTTTTATACATCCAGTCGTCGATCACCTCTGCTGTAGCATCCCAGCCAAAAACCACATCCATCATGTGTGAGATGTCCCCGGCCCCCTTATAGCCGTGACGCTTCATTCCCTCCAGCCACTTGGGGTTAGCAAGGCGGGAGCGGAGGATGTGCTTTGCCTCCTCAAAGGTGGTGCGCATCTTGACTCTCTCAGGATCGGCGCTGTCGCCCACAAGGGCGAAGGGTAGCCTGCCGCGAACGGCCTTGGCTGCTACAATTAGTCCCCCGTAGTAGTTGTAAAAATCGGTGCAGGACATCATGTCGTACTCTCTGGTATCCTCGTTCTTGACTGTCACCTCCATCCTGGAGAGGAGTTTTCTGAAGGCCTTCGGTTTCTGTTTG
>JALTEW010000064.1:3809-11685 GCA_027073795.1 bacterium
AGGCATGGGCAGACCAGCGGATGTAGTTGTTGGCAAGGTCTTCCTGAGTCTTCCATTCACTGGATTCTATCAATTCTTTCACTCCTGCACCGTAGGTGCCGGGCGGACAGCCAAAGACCCGGAAGGTGGCCTCCCGCATGGCCTCCTCTTCGGTCATCCCCTCCTCCATGTACTCTTTCAGATCCCGAAGGACATTGTGCCTTAATATATTGATATCGGGAGCCTCATTTAATGCGGCCACCATTCTTACGGCCTCGTCGATCCGCTCAACCAGGTTTGGGAAAGAATCCCTGAAAAAACCTGAGATTCTCGGCACCACATCTATGCGGGGACGTCCCAGCTCATGTGCGGGTATCACCTCAAGTCCGATGACATCACCACTTCCCCTGGCCCACACAGGCCGTACACCCATGAGATAGAAGACCTCGGCAACGTCATCTCCCCTGGTTCGCATGGTGGGAGAGCCCCAGATGATGATCCCGATGCTTTTGGGGTATTTTCCCGTCTCTTTCAGGTACCTTTCAAGCATGGCGTCCCCCAGTTTTTTGCCCACCTCCCAGGCAGACGGGGTAGGTATCTTGTTGGGATCCACGGAATAAAAATTCCTGCCAGTGGGCAGGATATTGGCCTGCCCCCTTGTTGGGGCGCCGGATGGGCCCGGCAGGACAAACCTGCCCTTGAACCCGTCAAGGCCTGAGTCTATCTCGTCGGTAGCCTGCTGGATATTGGGTAACAGGACCTCGCAGATGTAACCCAGGACCAGGGCCACTCTTTCGTCTGTCTTTTCAAGGTGGGATTCAAGAATGGCATCGATGCGGCTTGGATCAAACCCGTCTTGCTCAAGATCCTTTACAATGGCCAGGGCCTTTTCATGGACGCCTTTGATGATCTCCCCGCCTGTCTTTCCCCCAAAACCGGGGAGAACCTTGCCCTTGTTTGCCAGAAGCTCATCGTAGTCGTAGCCCATTGCGGTCAGTATGGACTCACGCAGCGAGGGAACCTGTCCGTTGGGGAGCCGGGTGAGCTGGACGAGGAATTCAACGAGTCTGTCGCCCGCAGGGGGCCTTCCCATGATGTGCAGCCCATCGTTTATCATGGTGTCGGCCAGGTCTTCCAGGTAGGCATGGAGTCTTTCGAGGAAGGCGTCGAAATCGGCAAATGCCCCTTTTTCATCCTCTTCAAGGTCCTTGTCCAGGTTCGCCTCGCGCACCGCCTCCCATATCATGGGGCGCAGGACCGGCAACTTTCCCGGGTCTTCCCGGCTTGCATCCGCATATTCCTTCAAGAGATTTTCCACCTTTGCCAGGTCCTCATAGAGATCAGCATTGGTGAAAGCCGGGGTAAGATGATCGATAATGCAGCAATAGGAACGGCGCTTGGCCTGTGTGCCCTCGCCGGGATCGTTGATGATATATGGGTAAATGTTAGGGAGATCCATGATGGCAAGGTCAGGGTAACACTCATCGGAAAGGCCCAGGGCCTTTCCAGGCAGCCATTCAAGGGAGCCATGTTTCCCAACGTGCATTACAACATCAGCCCTGAACACATCCTTAATCCAGCGATAGTGCGCAAGGTAGTTATGGGGAGGTGACAGATGCATATCGTGATATATCTTTGCGATGTTCTCAAGGTAGCCGCGCGGGGGCTGGATGGTGATAAAGATATTGCCGTTGATAAGGCCGGGAAAGAGCATCTTCCCCTGATGCACGAAGAGGTCTCCCGGGACCTCGCCCCAGTCAGCGGACATCTTTTCCTGGATGGATGCGGGCAGGGCTTGGTGCCACGCACGGAATAATTCTTCGCCTGCATAGGCCTCGGCTTTTTGCGCCATCCGCTCCGGCGTCAGCCAGCGCTGGTCATAAGTCACGCGATCGAGGATCTCCCTTGAGAGTTCGTCACCACTTTCATATGCATGATCGACCCGATAGCCCTCTTCTTTCATACGGTCCAGGAGGAGCTTCACGCTCTCGAAGCTGTCCAGACCCACGGCGCAGCCGATCCGGTCGTTTCTCGGGGGATAGTTGTGGAGGATGATGGCAACCCGTTTCTCTTCATTTTTGATCTTCCGAAGTCTTGCCCAGTTCAAGGCCAGGGAAACCACCTTTTGGACCCGTTCCGGGATGGGCTGGTTTCTGGCAATCAGGGCCCCGGTAATGGGATCAATCTCATTCTCCTCCCGCGTGGCCACTGGCACGGTAATAAGGGCGCCGTCAAACTCGGGTTGAGCCGCTGAAATGGAGACATCCATGATAGATACTCCTGCCAGGCTTTCTTTCCACTCGGCATATGAGGCCCAGCTAGCGATGGCCTGGATATAAGGAACATTCAGCCTTGGCAGGAGGTCCTTGTATTCAGGGGCTGCCATGGTCAGGGAAAACATCATTGGGCTGATCAGGACGTCAATGCGAGGGCTTTTGCCTTCCATGAAGAATCTTTCGACCACATAGTCGGCGCCACGGTTCCCCCGTTCCGCATCCTTATACCTCATGTGGAACACACAGATGACGTTGGCCCCCTGGCGTTCGACCTCGCGGATTATGGCGTTGATGTCCGCCAGGTTGCTGTTGAGCCAGTAGGTTTGATAAAACCAGATGCCCACGGTGATCCTCTTTGGATCCACCCTTTTTCTTAGATATTCTTTAAGGCCTGGGATGCCTGGAATATCAGGGTGATAGATCCCTTCCTGGGAGAGTCTTCGCGGCGGATCATGGGAAAGGCCCTCCTGAAAGACGAGGTTGTAAAGATAGACGAACATATTCTGGAAATTTATACGCCCACCGTGCATCAGGTAGCGGTTCAAGGTATCCCATCTTTCTGTGCCAAAGTCTTTGCAATATTCCCTGGCGGCCGAGATGGCGTCCTCGTCACTTCCAACCGGTTGAATATGAAAATAGGGTGTTTTTTGCCCCTTCCCTTCCTTTTCCTTAAGCGCTGAGACCAGCGCTTCAAAGGCCGGACAGGAGGCTTTGCCGCCATGGAGCGTGATCAAGACCGCATCAGATGAAAGCGCTGCCTCTACAAATGCCTTTATTCTCGAGTCGTCGAATAGCTGGCTCTTTGACCTTGCGATGACCTTGATTCTTCCGCCCTGTTTTTCATATTGCCGCACGCCAGCGCTCAAAGACGGGATCTCCATGGAATGGGCGCTGAAATAACAAAGTGTAAATGGTCTCATTTGAGCCTCCTTGTGTATTCTTTCCATAACGTCTGATACATAACGCAGGCCAGCCTCCCCTTCTGAATACCGTTGTAATAGAGCCTGCTCGGGCAATCGCCCGGGCAGAACCCTGAAAGGGCGCATGTCTTACAGTCTTCGCCTTCCAGACGGTAGTCCCCCAATCGTGGAATACGTGTCCTGTCCAGCGCATCGATGGTGCCCAGGGCAAAATCCGGGTCACCCACTGTTTGACTGCACGGATAGACCGTGCCATCGGGATGGACAGCCATCGATTCTCCCTTGCAGGCATGACAAAACGCGAAAAGGTTACCCCTTTCAGCCGACAGTTTCAGTAATGTCAATTCTCGAAGTTCAATCGGCTGCGAACGATTTTCATTGACCCAACTCAGGGCCTGCATTAACATCTTCAGCCCATCTCTGAGTTCCTGGGGGGATGGGTGGCTTGCACAGTTGTCTTTAAGGGCGCGCCCTTTACGGACAAGAAGGTCCAGACCAAGGCCTCTTGCAGAGGGGAAAAAACTGAGCAAGAGCGCGAGCTTTTCCAGGGTCATAACATTCTTATCCGTTATGACAGCGGTCACACGAAAGCCCACCCCCTCATCCGAGAGGAGCTTTAAACCCTTCATGGTTGCATAGGCTTTTCCACGCAGCGTTTCCTGAATAGAAGGGGGGCCGTCAAGGCTTACCCCTACCTGGATATCATATTTCTTGAAGATCCTTATTATGGACCTGTCCAGCAGGGTGCCATTAGTCTGGATGCCAATCGTTGCAGGCCAGGCCTCTTTGCGAATCAGGCCTGCAACCCGCTCAATAAGTCCAGGCTCCAAGGTGGGTTCTCCCCCTGTCATCTGGACATGGAAGGGAAGGCCAGATGAGGCAGCAAGACGGATGCCCGCTTCAGCGATATCACGAGGCATATACTGCATCCCACTTGGGTCTCCCCTGTAGCAATAGGCGCAGTGGAGATTGCATGCCTCTGTAAGTAAAAGCACGAGATATCTGGGAAATCGATCCCCGATCATTTAAAATGCAATCCTATATCCGATCCTGAAGGTACATGGCATATCGTAATATTCGTAATAACGAGTCGGAGACATCTTGCCGTTGATTACGTTTTCTCGATCTAAGATATTGTCTACGACCAAGGATAGTGTTCCCTGCCATAGCTTATAATTGATATTGGCGTTTATTGTCTGGAAAGACTTAAGCCCATATTCTCTGCTTGTTATAAAGGTCGCGTTGAGATTTACAGTTAGTTTTTCTCCTTGATATTGCAACGCAGGAGTAATCTGGAACTTAGGCCCTGCCTGATACTCTTTTCCTGCTCTTTTACCCTCAGGATCACCCCAGTATCCGCCTGCCGACAGTTTCCAATTATTGTTTATGAAATACTGAAAATTGTATTGTACTCCTTTATTAGTAAATTCTGATATATTGGCAGTAGATGATTTGCCGGTTGCAGGGTTAAATTCCCACCTGATCTTGTCATTTAATTTCATATAATAGGGGGCAAGAGAAAAGAAAAAGGAAGATCCCCTGAATTTTATGCCGGTTTCATAGGTCCAACCCTTCTCTGGCTTCAGGTCAGGATTACCTTCCATCCAGGGACTCTCATAATATAGGTCAGTAAAGGTAGGCATCTTAAAGGCCTTTCCTATATTTACATACCAGGAAAAACTCGGCGTTATCTCGTAGATAGTCTGGAACTGTGGACAAAATTCGCTCTGATCTTCACCTTTGTCCCTGTCTACCCACTGCTGTCTGGCTCCGACAATAATGGTAAGTTCTGGAAATAGCTTGTAAGAATATTGGAGAAAGGGCGCATAATTATCTCGGTGATGCCTGCCGTACACTGAAGTATCACCGTAGTCATGTTTGTATGTGAAGCCTGCCAATAATTGAGATCCGGAACCAATTTGCCATGAATCCTGGGCGTCAATTCCAGAGGTAGAACTCCGCGTAATGTGTGTGATGTCCTTTGATACGTATCTGTATTTGAGATTATCGTAGTTGAAAAATCCTTTCAGTTTGAGAGAATTTTCTTCATAGATAAGATTAACAAAATGTTTGTCATCTTCTTGTTCGGTTGGCACTAATGCTTTAGCGCGATTCCAATAGACTCTATTGAAATCAGCCTTCTGATAGGAGTATGAGTAATTGAGCCGGAGTCTATCAAGAAGTTGGTAGGTTAGATAGGCATTATAGGCATCAGATCCTTTGAAGTCGTAATCGTATTTTCTTCGGTAATTCTGGGAAAGTTTATGGATATCTCCAAGGTGTTTATAAGAGCCCGCTATCCCCAAATTCTTATACCGAAATCCCACCTTGCCGTCATAATAATCATGATTTCCTCCCTCAGCGCTGGCCGATGTCTTTATATCCCTGGGCTTTCTGGTAATAATGTTGATTACTCCGCCATAGGCATCGGAACCATAAAGAGTTGAAGCTGCCCCCCTGACAATTTCTACCCTTTCCACCATGTTCAGCGGTATCTGATCAAGATCATAACTTCCGTGGGTGGGGGTGGCAATGGGAACACCATTCACCAGCACCAAGGTCTCTTTACGGGTACCTCGGATACCAATTTCGCTGTTCATCCCTCCGTGGCTGATCCCCATGGGGCCGTATGCATAGTAGGTGAGACCGGCAGTAAACTTTAGCGCCTCTACCAAATTGCGTCCACCGGTACCCACCAATTTTTCATGGCTTAAAACCGTTACATCGGCCGGAACAGTTAAAACATCCTTTTCTGTCCTTGTCGCCGTAACAACAACCTCTTTCAGCTTGTAAGCCTCCTCTTTTTCTTGCTTTTTTGACAACTTAGCCGCTTTTATTGTCTTTTCCTTCTTAACCTCCTTCCCTGTCATGTTTCCCCCAGCCAAGCCAACGCCGGGCAGGGCCAGGAGTGAAACCAAAACAAATAGCACCACTGCTATCTTAAAAATCCTTTCCATTTTGAACCTCCCTTTCTTGTAAGTACATTTGCGCTCATTTTTGACATCCGGGAGGCCCGGTGATAACATAAAAATGCCAGTTTGCCTGTCTGCCTCTGGCAGAACCGGGTCTCCCGTTAGATCGGGTCAGGACTGGTGGCAGGGTGGAGCGGACTTTGAGGGGTCTCCCACCCTGCACTTTCCTTTTTTCTTTACAATCTCCTTTTTGTCAATCACCTCCTTTAATATCGTGTATCGTGGTTCGTGTAATGTAAAAAATTATAAGCTTCTTCACGGTACATGCTTACCAGTAAGGATATGCCCACCAACATGGGTAGCAATAAGGATATGGCCAATACTCGTGGTGCACTTCTATGGTTTCAGGCCTCACCTCCCAGAGGTGGATCTTGCTTGCTTTAAGCAAGGGATAATCATACTCGATCTCCCCCAATGGCAATTTCCTTATACCCTGAACCTTGCCCGCCACAGTGATCTCCCTTCCAGGCCGATATATGGCCACATCAAGATAACCTGGATACATAACCAGAAACCTCCCCCCAGATGTATCCACATCCTTCGGCCTGTCGCTGCTGTCCAGCGGCAGTTGCAAGATCTCGATCATTGTCCCTTCCTTTTTATTAACCGCCCTCAAAATCCTCCCGCCCCAAAGCACTGTTCTTCCCTTGTATGCTTCAGGGCTTTTAGCCACTTGAGTAAGGGCTGCCTTATCTTGAGTTATGCCCCTTAGCTCCTGCGGTTTGATGATGGTTGCACAACCTGAAGGGATCAAAAGCAATAAGAAAAACAGGAAAGACACACCCTTTGACATAATGCATCTCCTTTTTTGTGAAACGTGTAGTGCGATAAATATAAAACTCAATTTATCCTTCATGCCTTGCCATCTCCCCTAATATAGATTGAACCCCCTTGCAAAAGACCAGCTTTTCAGCGGATTCACCATATAGATCATGGGCTGCCTCTCGACTACGAAGAGTATAGACACGCTTTCCCTGCTCAATGGCTTTAAGCAACAACTTAATATTCTTCCTGTTTGGCTGGCCCACTGGAAAGCCAGAATCAATAACGTGGTTTGTCTTTCCCAAAAGCGCGAATGACCTTCGCAGCCTGCCATCTTTAATCTTCTTAAACGATTTTTCGCTGATTACTTGCGCCCCAATAGACCGGGCAATGTGGTAATCAATATCATTTTCATGGATGACCCCGGTTATTACCCTAAATGCGTTTCTTGAAAGAAGGCGGTAGATCGATGCGCCGGTTCCTCCGCCGGCTACTACAAAGACAATACTCTCATCACCATTACTGACCAGATCAATGCTGCCAAGCAAGCTGTTAAAATGGGCACAATCCAGATCATATAATTTTTCTACCATACCCTCCTTCAGGATTTCATTGGGTTCCCCGCAGGCCATTATTTTTCCATCCTTTACAAGAATGACCACATCCGAAATCTTCAGTGCGAGATCTACATCATGAAGGGAGACTATCACGGTGATGTCTTTCTTCCTGCAGGAGTCACGCAGGATGGCTATAAGCTCAATCCTGTGCTTGAGATCAAGATGAAGTGTCGGCTCATCGAGGATTATGACCTCCGGCTCCTGGGCCAGGGCCCTGGCAAAGACAACCTTCTGCCTCTCGCCGTCGCTGAGTTCATTGAAATATCTATCAGCAATATTATCTGCGTTGACAAGGTGCAGGTACTCCCTTATTTTGCTATTATCTCCTTCGGATAACCGCCCGATGAAAT
>JALTEW010000065.1 GCA_027073795.1 bacterium
GAACATTACAAGAAAACTAAAAGGTTGCCTTCTCAGACTGCTATCTATAAATATCTGGCGTTTTTTGAATTCGAAATACTGGAAGAAACGGGGGAATCCCCTTTAGACCTTGAATATGTGGCCATGGAACGTGGGCCGGTCCCCATGGAAATATACAACAGGCGAGACACACTGAAATCTGAACTGTTCTCTTTCGAAAAGAGGGACAACAAGTACTACGTAAAAGCTAAAAAAAAGCCAAACCTTGACTATTTTTCTGATTACGAAATTAAAAAGATGGAAAATCTCATTTTCATCTACGCCCAAAAATGGGTCGGCTCTGGAATCATGAGCGACGCCAGCCACGAGAAAATCAAGGCTTGGAGAAAGGCGTGGAGCCGCCGTCACAACAGTAAAATCGATAAGGCGGATACCTTCGAAAAATTAACGCAAAAAGGTGAAGAAGACCTGTCTCCTCAAGAAGAGCACTTCCTGATTTCTTCCCTGTTGGGCTCCATGGGAGCCTGATTCTTGGAAGTTGGAACCGTTTTCTTATGGGATAATTTCCCTCTCTCTAAACTTACCGGTTCTTCAATAAAGCCAAGATGGTTCGTCTATCTGGGGAAAACTGCGATTACCAGCTCCCCGATTTTCGTCTTTTTGGGCACCACAACAACCCAGCTTCACTACTACGAGGAGAATTTGGTTTTGACAAAGATTGTGTTTTGGATTTAGACAAAGATTTTTACGCCCATATTGAGGAATCCATATTTTTAAGTTTCAAGGAAGATATCACCATAAAAGGCAAACTATCGGAACAGAATCTCAGGGAAATCTACAACCTGATTCTGAAATCGCAACGAATCCCAAAAATCATAAAAAAAGACATCCATCATAGTTTCAATATGGCAGGCATTACAGGGTTGAGAAAACCCAGGTAAAAACAAACCCCCTTTTGACAGCCATAGTCAAACGGATAAGGAAACAGGCAATAAATACATCAGGATACAAAAGCCAGAAATTTGGCGTAGTGTCTATGAATTAGCGGATGGGGTCGATGCTCACGATACGCTTGGGAGGTTTGATCTTCAGTTTCTTCAGGATGTTACGCTGATTGTTGGTTAATTCCGTGTGCTGTAAGACTCGATGGCTTTGGTAAGAAAACTCAATCCTCTCAAATACAATGCTTCTACTGATGACGTTGGGGCTCCAGGCTTGACCTGTCTCGATCACCATTTTCCGGATCGGCTCTTAGGGAGTCCCGTGGAGCATTCCTACGCCGCCCCACAGCTTCTGCCGTTTCAACAAAGGCGGTTACCCGGGATGTGTCAATATCCCGAAACGTGGCCCTTTCACACATGCTGCTATCAAACGGCGTGGTTCTGAGCGCGCTTTTGCTCTCAAGGAATTCAGCAAGGCTGGCGTAGACCCTTCACGGAAGCGTGGATCGCGTTTGTGTATGCGCGCATGAGTTCAGCGTTCTTGACGGATGAGGGAATCAGGCCCATGGACTGAAAGTTGAGAAAGATTAAAACGATTCCTGCGATGATGGCGCCAAAAAGGGAAAACCGCTCCTTCCTTCGCTTTCCGAAGATCCCCGCAACGACCGCGGCGACCGCCGCGAAGATTCCAAGCATTCCAGACAGGAAAACACTCGCGATTCCAACCACGGTGGACAAAATGCTAAAGATACCGAATCCCATCTCACGCTGACGATAATCTATCAATTATCTTTTTATGAATTTTGAGATGGAAAATCAAGACAGGAATCACGGATGAGATAATTGGTAGTTTTTGTGTACACTTAAAATATCCAAAATCATTTTTCTGCTAAGTAAAGATTCATAAGTTGCATGCGATTATTAATATTCAGCTTTTTGTAGATATTGTTCAGGTGTGATTTAACCGTGCTCTCGCTGACAAAGAGTTTTTCAGCTACCTCCTTGTTTTTAAACCCCTTACAGACCAGGTCCACAACCCTTGTCTCTGCGGGCGTCAGCAGCTTACGGAAAATAACGCGGGACTCGATAATCTCCTTCGTCTTGCTGAAAAGCGATTCAAAGGTTTCGCGCTTGAACCACAATTCTCCAGAGAGGACCCTTAAGAGGGCCTTTTTGAAATGTTTTTTATCCGTGTTTTTGTAGAGAATGCCTGAAATGTGGGAGGCGATGACGAGGGAATGAAGCTCCTTGGGGCTTAAATGAACATCCTCGATCATGATGATCTTGCAGTCGGGCTTTTTCTTTTGATTTTCGGTTCCATACATCAGGCATTTGAGAAAAAAGGTGTCCACAATGCAAAAATCGGGGTTGTTTTCTTCAATGGACTTTAAGAGGCTGTCACAGTAGGAATAAACACCCAGCAGGAGGAAATCGCGTTCGCTTTCCACCAGTTCCAGAATGCCCTGCGCGAGGATAGAGTTATAACATCCGACAATGCCTAAATAGGGTTTGCGCTGATCAGTTCCGATATCGATATGTTTATCAAGACTTGTCATAATGCCCTTTCAAAATTATGTCTGTTTCTTTTACAAATAGTTACTACTTACATAATTAAGCAAAAATAATGCCACCTTTAGAACCCCCTAAACAGGGCAAAGTTTGCCTTATTTTATGCAGCGAGCTGCCCTTTTTTGTCAGTTTGTGCGGATTACTATGACGAAATTTGTCACCTTCACGCCTCTTTTGCCTGTGGCGCGTTAAGATATTTTTCAACCTTTCCTCGTCTATCACAACTTTATAATTTTTTATTTTATCTCATACTAAAGTATTAGTCCTTTTTTATTAACTATATAGTCCATTAAATTCCTACTTTTGCATAGTTTACACCAGATAATTTGAAAAGTAAACTGTGTGCAAGAGGGGGGGGATAATCAAACCATGTTACAAAATTTCAGTATCAGTCGTTTTATAGCGTGAGTCAAGTGAGAGGAGCGGTGTATAAAAACAAGGGGGTTTTGTTCACTCTTTTCATGGTCGCCGTGCTGATGGGGTGGGCCGCGGCACCTGCTTCCTCTTCACCGGGCCTTGAAATCAAAGGATTGCTATTGGATGAAACGCAAACACACGTGGGCCGTCAATTTTATGAGTATTTTTCGTCTCTGTGGGTAGAGCCAAGAGGCGTTAGCGATTATACCGTTAAAGTTGGAGAGCGGGCAAGCGCCAAGTGGGGTGATTGGGTCTGGGTTTTGGTAACTGTGGGGCCTTACCGAGATCGGATGGTTTTTCGAAGTGCGATCAAACCCAACACAACAGATGTAAAGGAGAGGGCTTTGGATGCTGTCAGGAGAACCTTGGGATTTATCGAATGGTATAAAAAACTCAAGGGAAACATCAAAGAAGAAGATTTAAAAGGGGATGGATTTTGAGACGCTCTATTAATAAAAAACTTTGTTTGAAGGGAGGAAAAGAATGAAGAAAGGATTTTTTGTGGCAGCATTTTTAGGGATTCTCCTGATTTTTGGTGCTTCAGGTGCGGGGGCAACGCAGTTGATTTGGACTCCTGTTAACCCCTCCTTCGGGGGATTTTACGCCAATGGGCAGTATCTGTTGGACAAGGCCAATGCCCAGAATCACTTTGAAGAAAAATATGAGCAGCCGAGCGTTCTGGATTCCTTTGAGGAAAGCCTTGCCAGAGCCATTTTAAGCCAATTGTCTTCTAAAATTGTGGAAAAAGCGTTTGGCACGCAGGGCGAATTCACCGGAGGGCATTATGAGGTTGGAGGACAATCAATTGATGTGGATACCTCCGGTTCTGAGATAACGGTGAATGTGACGGATACCTTAACGGGGGGAAGCACAACCATCAAGGTTCCATACTATTGATGAACTGTAAAAAGGGAGGTGTTTATGAAAACAGGAGTTAAGTTTGGTTTCGGAATAATATGTATCTTTCTCAGCGTGGCGTGGCTGACAGGATGTGCAACCATGCCGCCCCCGACAAAACCGGCCAAGATAGGTTTTGTTACATCGATCCATAAGGATTTGATATCTCTGCCGCCTCCAAAGATAAAGATATTTGTTGGCGTTTACCGTTTCAGGGATCAGACCGGTCAATATAAATATAACCCCAATGCCACCTCCTTTTCCACCATGGTGACACAGGGGGCTACCTCCATGCTGATTAAGGCCCTGGAGGACAGTGGCTGGTTCATCCCCGTGGAACGGGAAGGCCTGTCCGATATCCTGACAGAGCGAAAAATTATTCGAGCTACCATTGCCAGGTATAAGGAAAAGGAGAAGGGAAACGGCAAAAGGTTCCCAGAACTTCCCCCTCTGGACATGGCATCGATAGCCATTGAAGGAGGAATCGTGGCATACGATACGGATGTGTACACGGGTGGCTTTGGTCTTAAATATTACGGAGTTGGGGGGTCAACCAAGTTTCGTGTGGACAGGGTTACTATCTACCTGCGAGCCGTCTCGGTCGATACGGGCAGGGTTATCCGGTCCGTAATGACAAACAAGACCATCCTTTCCAAGGAGGTGGATATCGGGATTTATCGCTACGTGAGCCTGAAGAAGTTGTTGGAGATAGAGTCGGGCCTCAGTTACAACGAACCGACCCAGATGTGTGTCCTGGAAGCGATCGAAAAGGCGGTCGTTGCCCTGATCGTGGATGGAATTCAAAATCATTACTGGGAGCTCAAAAACCCTGCAGACCTTCACGCCCCGGTTATCCAGAGAATCCTTGAGGAAAGCAAGGAAGAAAAGATTGCTGAGGTAGGGACCGAGAAGAAAGGGGAAACACCCTGAAAAGAGGTTGCCTTTCTATAGCAACCTCGAACACCAGAGGGAAAGGGGGTGATGACAAGGGGAAAGATGCTTTAAGAGGTGAGGGAGCGATCCTGGCAAAGGATCCTAAAGAGTAACCTTAAACACATTCAAGGAGGGTACCATGAAAAAGGTCTTACTAATTGGGTTGGCCCTGGCATTCCTGATGGGTTTTACGGGCATGGCCATGGCTTTTACATGCGATGGTGTTTGTAATGGTAGTTGCGGTTATTGTCCCCCTGTTGGGTATTCAAACTGGGCAATTCAGGAGCAGATCGGGGATAACAACGTGGCTAAAATTAGGCAGCATGGGTGGCAAAACTGGGCCGCCCAGGTACAGATCGGGGATAACAACGTGGCTAAAATTAGGCAGAGACGCCACAATACCGCCTTTCAGTATCAGGAAGGGAATGGCAATAGGGCGAATATCACGCAGCGTGGGAATAATTATGGCTCGCCTTATGGCACCTATTTTCGAATGGGTTATGGAATGGGCGTTACCATCCCTGTGCCCTGTGGCGGTAGTGTTGGTTGCGGAACCTGTGTTTACGTTTTTAAGTCGTTGCCATGCCTCGTAGGCGCTGAGCAGTGGCAGTATGGGACTGGAAATAAGGCAAGGATAAGGCAATTTGGGCGATATAATCTTGCCTATCAGTACCAAGATGGCAAATATAATAGAGCCCAAATTGCTCAGGTTTGGAGTTATGGAAACCTCGCAATTCAGGAACAATATGGGTCATCCAATAGAGCATCCATACGCCAGGCATGCTCGTTTAACGAAGCATATCAGACTCAGGGCGGGTATGGAAACACAGCCGAAATTACCCAGCGTGGGTACATGAATCAGGCAGCGCAGGACCAAGAAAAATCCAATGTAGGCACAGCCAAAATTACGCAGGAAGGGACCTGTAATCAAGCCTATCAACTGCAAAAGAGCGGGTATTGCTACTGTGGGTTGTTTAACACCGCGGAAATTACCCAGAATGGTGATTATAACAGAGCGGCTCAGAGACAGTACGGCGGGTGGAATACCGCTGAGATAGACCAGACCGGTGATTGCAACCAGGCTTATCAGGAACAGCACGGAGTGGGCAACACGGCTGATATAGCTCAGGACGGCAATTCAAACGTAGCATTCCAGTACCAATATGGATGGTGTAATACCGCTTCCATCGCCCAGAATGGAAACGGAAATGCTGCATGCCAGTACCAGAATGGTTATGGCAACCATGCTTCCATTACGCAGACAGCTTGTTCCTGTCAGTAAACCCAAATGGAGAGTGCCTGGGAGGCGGCTTTATGCCGCCCTCCCGGGCCGGGCGCAGGAAACATAAAGGGGAGAAAACGATGAGGCGGAAAAATGTGTCATTGATAGCATTGTTTGCTGTGTTTTGGTTGTTATTTCCATGGTTGGCATGCCACGCAATCGGAGGAAGGTTTTTGCATAATTCTGTAACCTATTTTGATTCTTCAGCCAGCCGGAATAACACCGCTTATCAGGATCAACTTGGGGATGAAAACGAATCACAGATTCTGCAGAGCGGCTCTTTCAATAACGGAATGGGATGCGGAAAAATTTATGGCGCCTCTACCATTCAGGTAGGAAGTGGAAATCAAGTCCTAATCTCTCAAAACGGGGCCAACAATTGCGCTGCCATCCATCAGTCAGGAAACTATAACGAGGCAACCATCACACAGGTAAACAACAACAATTATGCTTCAATCGGACAGTATGGTGATTTCAATACGGCTGGCATCAGTCAAACGGGGGGGGACAATATCGGTTTGGTTGAACAATATTTTTCCAACAACGTAATTTCCATCTCTCAAGGGGGCGGGAATTATGCTTCCTATGTGCAATATGGGAATAAAAGTTGTCAGATATCCCAAACCCCAGGGGCGCCTCCCGTCACTATCATTCAGCAATAAAAGCAGCACGTACTTGGTTGCAAGATGATCGGTAGAGTAGTTTTTTGCATAGAGGGAATATTATTCATACTGTTTGCTGCAACTGCCGTGCTCTCATCCCAAACGAGTAGGCTAAATCAATTGGAAGGGAGTGGGAAAATCGCGCCAATCAATCGCGCGCGAATTGGCTGGCAGAGAGAAGGGAGCAAGGTTTATATTAAGGCCTATTTTATATCGGATACAGGGGGGAAGGTTTTATCCTATCAACTTCGCGCTGTAAAAAATGGTGCCTCGGGAAGCTCTGTGACCTCGCAATCCGGCGAGTTTCACGCAGAGCCGGGGGAGGTATCTCTTTCATCCCTTGTCTTATCCCTCAGCCCCGGAGATTCTTGTAAGGTTGAACTTGAAATTTTTGAGGGCACTCATACACTCATCACCCATGACGAAAAAATCTTCAAAGGTGAAGAATGAAATTAGCTAATGAGGGGCTCAGGCTATTAAAAATAATACAAATTTATGACTGTCTTTAACATTAAGTAATAGCTGTTATTTTATAATAGTTGCTAAAAAGGACTTTTTCTCTCTCGCTGAGTAAGCGCGTGTTTATTCACTGTACACATTGCTCTCTCCTCACTGGAAAGAGGGTAACGTGTTCTCTCTGGTGAAATTCACTTTTTTGTTCTTTGGCTTTCGCCTACATAACCTTTTCCTCGTGATGCGTCTTGTGCATGTGCCGATGGACAACGTAGTAGATGATGGGGACGGCCATGCGTGAGAGGAGAAGCGAGGCTACCTCGCCGGCCATGAGGGCAACGGCAAGCCCCTTAAAGATGGGGTCGAGCAGGATAACGGCGCCGGTGATAACAACCGCCATAGCTGTCAAGACCATGGGGCGGAACCGGATGGCACCAGCATCGACGACGGCTTCATCCAGGGGCATTCCTTCCCGAAGGCGCAGTTCAATAAAATCAACCAAGATAATGGAGTTCCTTACCACGATTCCCGCGCCGGCGATAAACCCTATCATGGAGGTAGCGGTAAAAAAGGCATGCATAACCCAGTGACCGGGGATGATCCCAATCAAGGAAAACGGAATAGCCGACATGATGATAAGGGGAGTAATGTAGGAACGGAACCAGCCTACTACAAGGAGGTAGATGAGAACCATGACGGCGGCAAAGGCAAGGCCCAGGTCACGAAAGACCTCATAGGTGATTTGCCATTCCCCATCCCACTTCATGGAGTATTTCTTTGAACAGAAAGGGACGTGGGTGCTGAATTGTTCTATCTTGTACCCTTCGGGGATCTTTATCTTGGATATCTTTTTACCCATCTTCAGGATGGCATAGACAGGGGATTCCTCTTTCCCCGCGACGTCACCCAGGACATAAACAACAGGCATGAGGTTCTTGTGGCTGATGCTTTTGTCAATGGTGGTTCTTTCGACGTGGGTAAGCTCTTTTAGAGGAATGAGCATACCGGCCCTGTTTTGAACCTTGAGTTCCTGAATGTCCCTCAAGGAAGAACGCTCGGAACGGGGGACCTGCAGGAGAATAGGGACATCCTCTTTTTCCTTTGGATCGTGCAAAAGCCCCACCTTCATGCCGCCCACGGCTGCGCGAATCACCTGCGCGATTTGTGCCGTGGCGATTCCATTGAGCGCGGCCTTTTCCTTATCAACGACGAGCCTCAGCTTTTGCTGATTGGCTTCCACTGACCAGTCCACATCCACGACCCCGGGAGTGGTTTCAAAGATTTTCTTTATTTTTTTTGCGAGGGCGATTTGCCGGGTGTAATCGGGGCCATAAACCTCCGCCACAAGGGTTTCCATGACAGGAGGCCCTGGCGGGACCTCGGCGACCTTAGCGGAGGCCCCGTACTTTTTTGCAATTTCGTCAATCTTTGGCCGGATTTCTTTGGCAATGTCGTGGCTTTGCAGCCAGCGTTTATGCTTGTTGATGAGGTTAACCTGAAGATCCGCCACGTTAGACCCGCGGCGCAGAAAATAATGCCGGACGAGCCCCTGAAAATTGAAGGGAGAGGCGGTTCCCGCATAGGTTTGGATATTGACAACCTCTGGAATGGTTTCGAGATATTCGGCCATTTCACGTGCCACCTGGGCTGTCTTCTCCAGAGATGTTCCTTCATCCATATCAACGATGACCTGGAATTCATTCTTGTTGTCAAAGGGAAGCATCTTGACGATAACGCTCTTGAAACCAAACATGGAAAAAGCCGCAAGCAGGAGAACCACGATGCCGACGAGAAACGCCCACCGCCAGAGTGTGTGATGAATGAGGGGACCCATAACCTTGCGATAAAGCCGTGTCAGGGCAGATTCCTTCTCCTCTTTTTGTGAACCGGTAGATTTCAAGAGCCTCAGGGAGGCCCATGGGGTCACAATGAAGGCAACCCCCAGGGAAAATAACATAGCGAAGCTGGAGCCGATGGGAATAGGTCGCATGTAGGGTCCCATCAGCCCGCCTACGAAGGCCATGGGAAGGACGGCGGCAATAACGGTAAAGGTCGCCACGACGGTTGGATTCCCCACCTCATCTACCGCCTCAATAGCAATATCCGTTAGGGGTCTCCCCTTGTTTTCAGGGAGATGGTAGTGCCGGATGATATTTTCTGCCACAACGATGGCATCATCTACCAGGATGGCAATACAGAATATCAGGGCAAAAAGCGTGATCCTGTTTAGTGTGTAGCCATAAAAGTAATAGACTGCGAGTGTCAGGGAAAGGGTGCTTGGAATGGCCAGGGCGACTACCCCCGCAACGCGAAGCCCCAGGAAAAACCAGATAAGTAAACTCACACCGAACACGGCCAGTGCCATGTGAAAGAGAAGTTCGTTGGATTTGTCTTTTGCAGTCTCTCCGTAATCCCGAGTGACCGTCACCTCCACGCCAGAGGGAATAACGTTCCCCTTGAGGAGCGCAACCTTTTTAAAGATTTCCCCCACGATTGTGATGGCGTTGGATCCCTTGCGCTTGGCGACAGCAATTGTCACGGCCGGTTCCTGTGGGTGTCCTGGTGAGAGGTAATAGACATAATTCTTTGGTTCTTCTGGACCATCAAGAATCGTGGCAACATCCTTAAGGTATATGGGATGCCCTTTGAAAACACCCACCACGAGCTGTTCCACATCCCCTCGGTTCGTAAAGAAATTTCCTGTTTCAACCACGATCTCGGTGTTGAGGCGGTCCATGGTTCCTGCGGGGAACTGCATGTTGGATCCCTTGAGCATTTGGATAATTCTCAGGGGATCCAGATGGTAGGCGTCCAGTCGCGAGGGGTCAAGGAGGACACGTATCTGTCGACGCTGCCCCCCAATAACCATGGTTTCCGAGACCTTGGGGATCCGCTTGATGGCCTCTTCTACCTGTGAGGCAACCCGACGTAGCTCAAAGGCGCTGTACTTTTTACTGTGGAGAGTGAGCGCACAAACGGGAACATCATAGATGGTTCGCGGGCGGATCAGGGGCGGAGAACACCCGGGCGGGATAATGTCGAAGTGTTCATAGAGTTTCTGATTGAGGCGGACGATGCTCTTTTCCTCGTCCTGTCCAACATAAAACCGGACGATGACCATGGACATGCCCGGGCGTGATGTGCTGTAGATATACTCGACGCCGGGAATTTCCCAAAGGAGCTTTTCCATGGGATTGGTCACCCTGTTTTCCACTTCCTTGGCAGTCGCGCCGGGCATCTGGACGAAGATGTCAATCATGGGGACGACAATCTGTGGTTCCTCTTCACGGGGAAGTTTCCAGGTCGCCATCACGCCGATAAGAATGGAAGCCACGATGATCAAAGGGGTAAGCTTGGAATTTATGAACATATGAGCAATCTTACCGGCTAGCCCAAGGTGTTTCATCTTTTACTCCCCTTAAGTTTCTTGTGAATGAATAAGCTAAACGACATGCTAAATGAAAAACCTTGTAAAATCAAGCATGAATTAAAATCATTTTTTGTGGATTTCTTATGAAGTTTGTTAAGCTGGTAAACTTGGAGGCACTTTTTTTGTGGGGATATTTTTGCTACAAGTAAGATTGTGAAATTGATGGAAAATCAAAGGTGTTAAGAGAATTGAAAGAACGGGGAAAGAGAAAAAACGTAAGAGAGGAGGAAACTGAACCATTCCGTTCTGGTTTTGTTGCCATGATGGGGTCTCCCAACGTGGGGAAATCAACGCTGCTGAACCGAATCATGGGGGGGCATTTCGCCATTGTTACGGAAAAACCCCAATCGACCCGGACTGTCATCCGAACCATCAAAACGCTGGATCACGCCCAGTTGGTTTTTATCGACACCCCAGGGGTACACTTTTCACAAAAGGCCTTTAACAAACTCCTCGTACAAACGGCTGAGAATGCCTGCAAGGAGGCGGATGTTGTCTTGGGGCTTGTTACAACACAGGAAAATCGGGGGGGAGAAAACAACTTTCTCCTTTCCTGCCTCAGTGGAATAAGGGAGGTGCCAAAGGTAATTGCCATAAACAAGATTGATGTGGCGTCGGAAGAACGTGTGAAAAAACTATCCGAGACATTGACTCAAAAGTTTCCTGCCTGTCCTGTTTTGTCCATTTCCGCCCTTTTAGGGGATGGAATCGATGAGCTGATGACAACGCTTGTAAGGATGCTCCCGGAAAGCCCCCCGCTCTTTCCCGAAGACCTGGAAACGGATATGAGGGAGCGATTTTTCGCCTCGGAGATTATCAGGGAAAAGGTTTTTCAGTTGACAAAAGAGGAAATCCCCTATGATGTTGCCGTGGAGATTGAGCAGTTCAAGGAAGACCTGGAGAAAAACCTGCTCCGGATATCTGCTGTTATCCATGTGAATCGAGATAGCCAAAAGCGTATTGTCATCGGTAAAAACGGGGCTTTAATCAAAAAAATCGGGACCTTTGCGAGGAAAGATTTGGAGGGTTTTTTCCAAATCCATGTCTTTCTGGAGTTGTGGGTGCGGGTAAGCCGCGACTGGATGAAGAATCCAAG
>JALTEW010000066.1 GCA_027073795.1 bacterium
AACCCTCGAGCGCCACTACCGGGTTTTCAATCAGGCCCTACAGGGGATGGAACACTTGATCTGCTTTTCGGTGAAGTCAAACTCCAATATTGCAATCCTGCGCCTCTTTGCCGGCCTTGGGGGGGGGAGCAGATATCGTATCGGGCGGGGAGCTTTTCCGCTGCCTGAACGCGGGGATGGATCCCGGCCGAATTGTCTTCTCGGGTGTTGGCAAAACAGAGAAGGAAATTTCTGCTGCCCTCGAGTCGGGCATCATGATGTTTAATGTCGAATCCGAAATGGAGCTGAGGCAGATTAACCAGGTGGCGGCAGGCATGGGCAGGAAGGCCCCTGTCGCGATACGGGTCAATCCCGATATCGACCCCAAGACCCATCCCTATATCTCCACCGGCCTCAAAGTGAACAAGTTCGGGATAGATGTGAATCGGGCCGTGTCGCTTTATCGTGAAGCAGCATCCATGAAATCCATCGAGATACGGGGAATTGATTGCCATATCGGCTCCCAGTTGACGGATGTATCCCCTTTTGAGGAGACTGTCCTCAAGTTGAAAGAACTTATTCAGGTCCTTGATGACGCGGGAATTTCTATCCGCTGGGTGGATCTTGGCGGCGGGCTAGGGATTACCTATAAAGATGAAACACCCCCCTCCCCCGAGGCGTATGCCCAGGCGATAAAGAAGGCTGCGGCGGGGATGTCACAATCCTTCATTTTTGAACCGGGCCGGGTAATAGCTGGAAACGCCGGTATACTGGTTACCAGAGTATTATATATCAAGCAAGGAGCGGAGAAGAATTTTATCGTTGTTGACGCGGGGATGAATGATATGATACGTCCCAGTCTCTATGGAGCCTATCAGGACATTCAGGCAGTCAGGGAAGAAGATGAAAAGGCCACGGCGGATGTGGTAGGGCCCATCTGCGAGTCGAGTGATTTTCTGGCGAAGGGCCGCAAGGTTCCCGCCGCGAAACCGGGAGAGCTTCTCAGTGTCATGAGTGCCGGGGCCTATGGGTTTACCATGTCTTCCAACTACAACTCAAGGCCGCGCCCCACAGAGGTTCTGGTAAACGGGGGACACTATGCCGTGATTCGAAAGCGGGAAACATACGAAGACCTGATACGGGGTGAGACAATCCCTTCCTGGTTGAAATAGAAGGAGCAAATGAACATGGGACCTGAAGGAGTAAAGGGAATCCCCTTTACGAAAATGAGCGGGAGTGGTAACGATTTCATCCTGATGGACGGAATGGATGGGTCCCTTTCCTGGATAGATAGCCTTTGGGTAAAGGGGGTGTGTCAGCGTGCCCTGTCTGTAGGGGCGGATGGCGTGATAATTCTTGAAGGGGATGAAACGTATGATTTTGCGTGGCGGTTTTTCAACAGTGATGGCTCCATTGCCGAGATGTGTGGAAACGGGGGGCGCTGTGCCGCACGCTTTGCCTACGAAAGGGGGATTGCCGGGGCGTCCATGACCTTTTCCACCCTGGCGGGCCCCATTCACGCGGAGGTGTACGGCAAGCGAGTCAAGGTCCAGTTGACCAGGCCGAGGCTTTTTGATGAGGGGATGCCTCTGGAAACAGGCGGTCATGAATATACCCTCTTTTACATCGATACCGGCGTTCCCCATGTGGTCCTGGAGGTCGATGATATTAAAACCTTTCCCCTTGTGGAGGTGGGGCGTAAGATTCGCTATCACGAAACATTCAGCCCTGCAGGTACGAACGTAAACATCGTTCAAGTCTTGGATGAGCATACCTTGGCAGTGCGAACCTATGAGCGAGGCGTTGAAGACGAAACCCTCGCCTGCGGGACGGGGTCCGTGGCCTCGGCCCTGATGGCGTCCATGAAAAGGGGGATGGCCTCGCCGGTGTTTATCCGTACGGCGAGCGAGGAGACCCTGGCGGTTTCGTGGGAAGGGGGAACAGGGGATTGGAACCCTGTCTATTTTGAAGGGGAGGTCCGGTTTATTTACGAGGGGCGGCTTTTACCCGAGGCCTTGCCGGGGATAGCTGAGAAAATCCTTTAAATTAAATGTAAAACAGGGGGAAGAGCTATGAAGTTTGAAGGAAGTATGGTCGCTATCGTGACGCCATTTGTGGGTGGCCATCTGGATGAAGAGGCCTTCAGAGAGCTTATTGAGTGGCACATTGCAAGTGGGACCGATGTGATTGTTCCTTGTGGAACGACCGGGGAATCCGCGACTCTGAGCCATGAAGAACACGATCGCGTCATCGAGTTGACTGTCGAATTGGTGAACAGGCGTGTGCCCGTCCTCGCCGGGACGGGGTCAAACAGTACGGCGGAGGCGATTCGGCTCACGAAACACGCGAAGGAGGCTGGTGCAGACGGGGCCTTGTTGATAACGCCTTACTACAACAAGCCGACCCAGCAGGGACTGTATGAACATTACAAGGCCATTGCGGAAGCGGTTGAGTTTCCCATGGTGCTTTACAATGTTCCGGGGAGGACGGGACTCAACATGTTGCCAGAGACCGTTGCAAGGTTATCGAAGATAGATGTGATCGTGGGGATCAAAGAGGCAACGGGATCCCTGCGTCAGGCATCGGAGATTATCGCCCTTTGTGATGACTCCTTTGCTGTGATCTCGGGAGATGATTTCATCAATTTCCCCCTGCTGGCCGTTGGGGGAAAGGGGATGATTTCCGTAACGGCAAACGTGATTCCGGGTGACTTGGCAGCCCTTTATGATGCCTGGAAGGCTGGAGACGTAGCAAAGGCACGGGATCTCCACTATAAAACGCTGCCGCTTCACACGGCGATGTTTTACGAGACAAACCCCATTCCGGTGAAAACGGCTTTGCATAAACTGGGGAAGATAGAACTTGAGTTCCGACTGCCATTGTGCCCCCTGTCGGAGGCGAACGATAAAAAACTGGAAACTGCTTTAAAAAGTTATGGGTTACTGGAGAATTAATTGGAATCGATGAACATCTTGCAGGCCATTGGGAATACCCCCATAGTCAAAATACGAAATCTCACTTACTCACAAATTTATGCCAAGGCGGAGTTTCTCAACCCGGGGGGGAGCATCAAGGACCGGGTGGCTCTTTACCTAATTGAACAGGCGGAAAAGAAGGGAATGCTGCATCCAGGTTCCATCATTGTGGAACCAAGCTCTGGAAACACAGGTATTGGACTTGCTTTTGTGGGCGTGCAAAAGGGGTACCGGGTCCGGATTGTCATGCCGGAGAACATGAGTGAGGAGAGGAAAAAGATCATTCGGGCCTTTGGGGGAGAGCTAATTCTGACCCCCGCGGAAGGTGGTCTGCCTGGCGCTATCGAGGTGGCGGAGAAACTCAAACAGGGAGACCCCTTAGTTTTTGTTCCACAGCAGTTTGAGAATCCCGCCAATCCTGAAATTCACTATCTGACGACAGCTCAGGAAATATGGGAACAGATGGATGGTGACGTTGCCGCCTTCGTGGCCGGTGTCGGCAGTGGAGGAACCCTGGCTGGCGTGGGGAGGTTTCTAAAAGAAAAGAACAAAGATATCAAGCTCGTTGCGGTAGAGCCCAAAAACAGTGCGGCGCTCCTTGGACATGAACCTGGATTGCACCAGATTCAGGGTATCGGGGATGGTTTTGTCCCAAAGATTCTGGATGTTTCCATCATCGGTGAGGTCATCACTGTTTCCGAC
>JALTEW010000067.1 GCA_027073795.1 bacterium
TTCCCAGACACATCAAATTGGGTCACTGATCCCGTAATCTCAAAATTTACAACTGGTGCAGATTCACCTTGGTTGAAGTTAAAAACCCCAACATCACCTACAATAATAATCTGATATTCAATTGGTAGTTGGTTAATTTCTTTCGGTAATCCAAAAGAAGAATGGATTGATATCTCATTAGCATCATTAGAAATAAGTTTAAGATTCATTCTTATAGCTCCACCAATCAATACCTGCTTTGTTTCTATGTTAAACTTGCCAATTGACTGTTCTCGAATTCTACCTTTTATTATTGATATTGCTTGTTCCAGTTCGCCTGGAGATATTTTTTCATTTAAAGCCATATTCACTCCTTAAATAATAATCAATACTGTGCTTTAGTTTACAATAAATAGATTGATTCGGCAAATTTGGTTCTAACTAAGGATACTCAACATTAATTAAATGCTCAACAATTTTACTTATTTACGATATAAATCGTTTGTAATATAATAGTGGGCGTTATGTTTAGACTTAAAGAAGCTGGTAGAAAGATTATGGGGCATGTTACTTCAGCTTTGAGACAACCCCCAACACGTCTACCTGACGGAGGCAGAAGGGAAGCTGAAGAAAGTAAGCCAGAGGACGATGCTGGTGTTAAGGCACTTAACGCAATGCTGAATCAATTGGTTGGCGAAAGTAACCCAGATTCTGCCCCCAACTCCAACAGTGGCGCTAACACTGAAGAAAGTAACCCAGAGGACGATGCTGGTGTTAAGGCACTTAACGCAATGCTGAATGGATTGGTTGGCGGAAGTAATCCAGATTCTGCCCTTGATACTGATAACAGTGCTAAAGAAACCGGGCTAGGTGATGGCAGTCAAGCCTTAGCGGATGCTCTTATTCAAACTCAGGAAAAAGGGGGTTGGAAAAAATCGGTTAAAAAATATGGACCTTTTGCAACTGGTGTACTGAGTGCCGCTATCTCTTTCCTTGCGACGGCTTCTAATCCCGCTCTGGCTGGAGAAATCTCAAGTTTATCTAGAATAAGTATGATATCTACTTTGTTGCTAGGAGAAAGTGGAGCTACTCTCGCCTTTGGTATAGCCATGAACATTGATAAGATAACCGAAAAAATAACTGGCAAAGAGCAGAATCATCGCAAGGCTGTCCAATGGATCGGGCGTTTCTCACAAAGTAAAGCTGCAGCTGCGTTGCCTTGGCTGGTAGCGGCATCAGCTGGAGCGGTAGTGGGCAGTGCCGGTGGCGCCCTGGCAGCCCCATATGTACATGGACCACATATCAGCATAGCACAGCCACATATTGATACTGCGCAAATTGGAGGTCACGTAAATGGGTTCTTCCATCATCTTTCCGAGCGAGTAAGCAAACTTGTCCATCTTCCTCACCATCCCTCACATCCAGCTACGCCAACATCGCCACCATATACCGACCATCCTACTGGAACCGCTACACCCACACAAATATCGCATCAACCATCACATCATCCTTTATCTCCAGTATCTTCAGGAGAAAGCAACCAACCTACTATGACCACTACACCAGCAGCGGATCAGTCGCACCAACCATACCTTAATGGTCATGGCCTAGGCCCTGATCATTCAGCAACTGGTCAATCGCATCAAGGAGTAACACCACCACATCACGGTGTTACCCAAGGGGAAACCCAGCCTACTAAGACAGGTCATCATGATTATTTAGGTGGTCATGGTCTAAAGTCTGATCATTTAGCAGATAATGGTACTCAACATATGGGAAATAGCACTCCTAATATTGATGGCCATAAATTAATAAACGAAGGAATGGTAAACCAACATCTCACTGCTCTTAATGGTGGTCAAATACATATTGTTAGCAATGGTAGCGGCATCGACCAAATATTCTATAAACAACCAGGAAGCGCGGTTTGGGAACATTGGCGTTTAGGGCATTGGTTAGTTGAGCAACATCCTAAGTTGTTGCAAGCAAGTGGATTAACTCCGAAACAGGCGATTCAAACATTAAACACAGCTCAAATTGCCTGGGCAAGGAATCCGGATTTGTTGCATAATCATTCTGCTCTCTATCAAACATTTCACTACTTGAATAAAACATTAAATGGAAATGGTGGATTGGTGGTGAAGAATATTTCGGCGCGAACTTTGCAAGAAGCTGCTAAACAGGCTACTCAGGTATTAGCAAGCATGGGAAATTGACAAAATATCGGGCAGTGAAAGGATAAGTATGTCGTCTCAAAATGATCAACCAGATACTGAAAAAGTGAAGCAATTGATTAAGCGCTTGAGAAATCAATATGGTGATAAGCGCACTCAAGATATTATTCAAGGTTTGATTGAAGGGATGGCAGATGCTATTTATGCCTTTATCGTATTGGTTTTGACGGATGAAGATTTGGCCAGTATCGAAAAAATTGCTGATGAGGCAAAAGTAAATCAGAAAATAGAAGAACTTTTCAAACTACGTACCAATCTTACTCTCGATGATGTAGTGGAAGAGCTGAAACGGCAATCTATTCAAAATATAGATAAATTGTAAATGATAATTTCATTGACCGAAAACTAACCAACAACTGGTCTCGTCCGCTTTTTTTTGCTTTCGCATACCCAAGGAGTTCAACTACTAACAATAGCACAACTTTGATTGGTGCAATAAGAAGTTATCAGTTCGCTATCATTCACGAATAACGTCCAAAGCCCATGGAATTTGAGGATAATGCTTTAATAAAGCATCTAGCATCTCGTCATTTAATTTCTTACCAGCATCCAAGCTTTGTAAAGATAATAAGAATGTTGCCTTGGCAATATTCGCCAGTTTATTTTTCCCATCTTCTTCAGCTAGACGATCTTTTTGTTTGTCGCTCAGTTCTTTTCCTTGTCGTTGAACAAGAATGTTCTCCATCATAGTTCGTAACTGTTCTTCATCCACCGACTCCTTGTTCAATTGATCTTTCACAATCATCTGCACAAATAATCCGGCATCTTTCAATGCGATCGCTAGAGGAAAGGAATCCTCGGGTATCGCCAAAGAAGTCTTTGATCTGCTTAAAGTATTGATCAACGATTGCATTACATCTGGATCGTGTAACAAATCTTTCATTGCCAATCTTGCTTTCTCCGTTTCGCCGTCCTTAATCCATTGTTTAATCCTATCTGCTTGTTCAGCGGGAGATCCTTCCCGGCCTTCACTTTCCTCAACTACTGATGAGCCAGGATTTTCTTTTCCCGTTTTGTCATTTTGACCTTGGTCACCTTGATCTGTCTGCGGTTTTTCTTTAAGCGGCGTGACAACTGACGAATCAGCTGCTGCGGACGGCGCTTCATCCACCGGTCCTGCTATCGATGCTTGCGCGGGTGTTGCATCCACTTGTTGACCGACTCCTCCACCAACTGCCTCAGTCGGCTGCTGATCAACTCTTGGTGATGCTGCTGCCGCCGCCGGTACTTCTAAAACCGTCGTTAAATCACTTGCTACATCTTCTAAAGCGATTCTGCTCGCTTGATCTTTAAGTGCCGTCAATTGCTTACGCAAGAACTGCACCACACGATGATCTTCAGGCCGAGATTGAAGATAAGCACCAAGTTTTTTTAACTCACGTTTGAAAGAAGTCGCTTGTTCCTGATAAGATGCTTTCAATC
>JALTEW010000068.1 GCA_027073795.1 bacterium
GCTTTCACACGAGTTTTACACTCAAGGTAAAATCGGTCTATCACACCCATACCAAAAACTCCTTCTTTAAGGTTAATAACACACGGGGTAATATACAAGGTTTAACCCGTGAAATACCGCGAAGCGGTCAGCCGAAGGCGAATTTCACTGGGTAGAAGGTATTAGGTGGTTTGTAAAGCGTGAAGCACAAGGCGTTTGAGTCCCAAGCCCCAAGCTGAAAGTTTTAGAATGGCTTTCAGCTTTGAGCTTTGAGCTTTGAGCTATTTTGGCTCATCTTTCCGGCTGATGACCTTATCCCTTGTGCTATCTGCCTGGCTGATGTGATTCGTAAGCAGGGGGAATTATGAGTGACGTCCTCGTCATTGGTGGTGGTATAGCGGGGATTCAGGCCTCTCTGGACATGGCGGATGCCGGGTTTATTGTCCACCTGGTTGAAAAGGAGCCTACCATAGGGGGGCACATGGCGCAGACCGACAAGGTTTTTCCGACGCTGGATTGTTCGTCCTGTATCCTGACCCCAAAGATGGTCAGCGTGGGGCAACACCCGAATATCCGGCTCTACACCCTGAGTGAGGTGGCGGGGATCGAGGGACATGCGGGTGATTTCACTGTTGAGATTCTCCGCCATCCCCGGTATGTGGACGAGTCGGCATGCACGGGATGCGGTGCCTGTGCCGAGGCGTGCGTTATGAAGGGGAGGATAGAGAACGCCTTTGATTTGGGGATCGGGAAAAGGGGTGCCGTCTATATTGCATTTCCCCAGGCAGTGCCGCTGAAGTACGCCATTGACCCCGATACATGTCTGACGCTGAGCCGTGGCAAGTGCAAAAAGGGTCCTCCCTGCAGGCTGGCCTGCGCGGCGGATGCCATCAATTTTGAGGATACCGAAAGGCGCCTGAAGATACATGTGGGGGCGATTGTGGTTGCCACGGGGTACGACCCGTTTGATCCGACCTTGAAGCCCGAATACGGCTACGGAAAGTATCCTGAGGTCTTGACGGCCCTGGAGGTGGAGCGGCTCTGCAGCGCCTCGGGTCCCACCCTGGGGGAGATAATCGTCAATGGCAAGAAACCTAAAAAGGTCTTCTTTGTCCAGTGTGTTGGCTCCCGGGATCATACCGTGGGGAACCTCTACTGCAGCCGGGTCTGCTGTATGTTTACTGCAAAGCAGGCACACATGGTGAAAGATGAGTTGCCGGATGCCGAGGTGACGGTCACATATATCGACATAAGGGCCTTTGGGAAGGGTTATGAGGAGTTTTATGAACGGGTACAGAGAGAAGGGATTGTCTATCGCCGTGGGGTCATCTCCGAGGTATTCAAGAAGGGAGACAGGCTCTACGTGAGGGGAGAGGACACCTTTCTGGGCGAGACCTATGAGGAGGAGACGGATATGGTGGTTCTGGCAACGGGGCTCGTTCAGCGTGAAGGTCTTGATGTCATCAAACGGCTCGGCGTCAAGACAGGCGAGGACAGGTTTTTTACCGGTCCCTCCCCCCTGGATCCCGTGGAAACAGGTATCCCGGGTGTATTCCTTGCGGGTTGCTGCGTGGGGCCCAAGGACATCCCCGACACCGTGGTTCAGGCGAGTGGTGCGGCATCACGTGCCATGTCCGTGCTGGCGGCAACGGAGAGGGGGGACAGATGAGAATTGGGGTTTACGTCTGTCACTGCGGTATCAACATTGCCTCTGTCGTTGACGTGGCGGCGGTTCGTGACTATGCCAAGACCCTTCCGGGTGTAGTTCTGTCTAAGGATTACCAGTACATGTGCTCGGATCCTGGGCAGGAGATGGTCCGGGAGGATATTGGAGCTCATCATCTCGATCGTGTCGTTATCGCCGCCTGTTCCCCAAGGATGCATGAGGGAACCTTTCGGAAGGTCATGGAGAAGGGTGGTATCAACGCCTATTACTTTGAGGAGGCCAATATTCGTGAGCAATGCTCGTGGGTTCATACAGACCGGAAAGTCGCCACAGAAAAGGCGAAGCAGCTGGTGGCAGCTGCCGTCTCCCGTGTCCATCTTCAGGAGCCCCTTCAGGAGAAAGAGGCCTCGGTTATCCCCGCAGCCCTGGTGATTGGTGGGGGGATTGCCGGTATGACCGCTGCGAAGGACATGGCAGATTCGGGATTCAGGGTGTTCCTGTTAGAGAGGGAGCCCTTTTTAGGGGGGCATGTGGCAAAATGGACCTACACCTTCCCTCACATGGCGAAGGCGGAGGATTATCTGACCCCCCTGTTAGAGACGGTGAAAAATCACGAGAATATCGAGGTCCTAACCTCTGGAAAGCTGGTTGATCTTGAGGGCTTCGTGGGGAATTACCATGCAAAAATCGAGCTGACGCCCCGTTATGTGGATGAAACGGCCTGCACACGCTGCGGGAGGTGCCTCGAGGCCTGTCCTGTGGATCTACCTGACGAGGATACATGGGGATTAACAACGAGGAAGGCGATTATCCTTCCACCCCCGCCTCATGAACCGCAGGCCGCTGCCATCGATCCCGTTCATTGCCTCCATTTCAAGGAGAATTCATGCGATGCCTGCGTCTCGGCATGTCCGGAGGGTGCAATATCATTTGAGGCACAAGTGGGGGAAACAACAGCCGAAATCGGTGTCGTCATTGTCGCAACAGGATACAATCTTTTTGACCCCGCAAGGAAACCTGAATTGAATTACGAGAAGATTCCCACCGTGATCACCGGCCCCCAGATGGAGCGACTCCTAAATGAGAACGGTCCCACGAATGGGGAGCTTATCCTGGGTGAAGTGAGGCCTAAAAGAATAACATTCATCCACTGTGTTGGATCACGGGATCATACCGTTGGCAATCTTTATTGCAGCCGCGTCTGCTGCATGTTTACGGCAAAGCAGGCGCGGGTGGTCAAGGAGCGTTATCCCGACATACGGATACGTGTCTGTTACATGGATATGCGCACCTTCTGCAGGGGGTGTGAGGAATTTTACAACTCAGTCCAGAGCATGGGTATCAACTACACCCGTGGAATGGTCTCCGAGGTCTTCATGCGTGGGGGGAATCCTGTTGTGCGATTCGAGGACACCTTCTTAGAGGAAGTCATAGAGGAGGAGACAGACTGGGTGGTCTTGGCCGTTGGGATGGAGCCACCAGAGGGGAGTGATGAGCTTCAAAACCTATTAAAGCTCTCTCGGTCTTCAGACGGTTTTTTCCTGGAGGCTCATCCGAAGCTCCGCCCCGTGGATACGGATACGGACGGAATCTTCATTGCCGGATGCTGCCAGGGGCCGAGGGATATACCCGACACGGTTTCATCGGCCCATGCAGCGGCCTCCAGGGCCTCCATTCCCCTCTTTGCCGGAAAGGTGGCCATAGCCCCGATCGTGGCCGAGGTGGATGAGGAGGTTTGCGCCGGATGCGCCATGTGCGAAGAGGTTTGTGTTTACGGGGCATTGAAGCTGGATGAACTGAAGGGAAAGATGACGGTGAATGAGGCGGTATGCAAGGGATGCGGGGCGTGCAGCGCAACCTGTCCCTCCAGCGCCATAAAGCTGAGAAACTTTAAGAACAATCAACTTCTGGCACAGATTGACGCCCTCTGTGCCGTGTCGGTGGGGAAATGAGCTCAGCGGGTATGGTTCAGGTCTATACGGGAAA
>JALTEW010000069.1 GCA_027073795.1 bacterium
TAAAGCCGCAACTGACTCAACAGGGGCAATCCCTGATTGAAGGTGCGTGCCTCCTCCATACATTCGGGCAGGTCTTTCAAATTCGACACGATCTCCGCCGAACTGAACTGGCTCTCATTCTTCTGCATAATATAGGAGCCAATCACCTCCCTGGCAGACCAAAGTTTTTCCCATTCCTGCATGTCATTAATATGCCGCAACTCCAGGGGGTTTTCCTTTTTCAGCGACTGGATAATCAAATTAAGCTTTCCCTCCGCTTCCTGTTGAGAAATCCCCGTTGCAACAAAAAAAATCACGGTGCCATCAGGAGGTTCCATTCCCTTTATCTCATATCCTATCCTGGCCGTTTCCTTTTCCATAAATTCCATATATAGGGGCATGGGACGTTTTTCCATGTACATCCTCTGAACGCCTCGTGCCAAGGAGCCCAAATCCCTGTAAACCGCGTACCCATACGCCTTAAAAAAGGTGGGAACCAGCCTGATCCGTATCTTTGTAACCACCCCCAAAAGCCCGTCTCCCCCTACAAAAAACTTTGTCAGGTCTGTCCCGGCAGGCCTTCGAAGGCCCTTTGTTCCGGTCTCAACAATCTCTCCTGTTGGCAAAACCGCCTGAACTCCTAAAATATAATCAGAAAACTTTCCAATACTGGCATCGATGATGTGAGCACTGGTGTTGTTGGCAACCAACCCACCCATGCTTGCAATCAGTTTGCTCCCGGGGGCTACGGGTAAAAAAGCGCCGTGTGCCTCGAACGCCTGCATCGTGTCATAACAGACACATCCAGGTTCACACTCCGCATATCCATAGTCTTCATAAAACTTAATCCCATCCATCCGATGGGTGCTGATGACAACCCCAGGATGCTTATATCTGGAAGCGCCCGCCAGGGACGTCCCCGATCCCCTGATATAAACAGGTACCGGAAACTCATTGGCCACCCTCAAAATTTCGGATATTTCCTCAGCCGTTTTCGGCAAAACGATGGCATAGGGGAGTTTTTCCTTCTCAGCACTATAGGGATAAACATCCAGCCCACAACGGATCCGCTCGAAGATGCTTGTGGAAACATGTTCATCGGCGACGATTTCCTTCAGGGAACCCGTGAGCCTTCTTACCTCATCATTCGACAGGTCACCCAAAACGCCTCTCCTTTAACTAAATTTATGGTGGAACTATTCTATAACAAGATGGCTGACGAGGGTCGAAACATCCTTCAGGGTTTCCAGGGTTTTCACGTCCGAGATGACCTGCTCGACCTTCGCTTCGTCCATGGGGCTTGCACTGAATGCCGCACACTTTCGAAACTTTTCAATACAGGCATCCCAGTCCATGTCCATCTTGGGCCCCCCCTTCAGGGCCTCGGTCTGGGCCTGGAGACGCCGTCCGTCCCGGAGGGATATCTCCACGGCGGCATGCTGCATGTCCTTTGCCTCAAGGGTGTCAAGAATTTCGACTTCGACCCGATCAGCCAGGGACTTCAATTCCGGGGAGCGAATCGCCTCTTCCTCAAAATCCTCAATAAAGACATCCCCCTTCGTCAAGGCCACCGCCACCGTGTAGGGAATGCTGAACTGGGCATCTACCTGGGGGTTCTCGCGAATCACGAAGGGATTGCCTACCATTTCCTTCACCATGGGGGAAACCTGAGCGCGGACCCCCTCCACCTCGTCCGGGGACATACCATGAGCCTTTCGCAACTCGAGAACCGCTTGAATCGTGGCGTGCGTCATCCGGCAGGAGGGATACGGTTTAAAACTCAGATCGAGGAGATGGTAATGCTTCCCAAGATTCTCAGTTAGCTTGTTCCTGTCGTAGTCTCCGTGTTCGTAAAGGTTGAAAAAGCCGTAGGATCCCTCCAGGATTTCCGTTGCCCCGTTGATCCCGTTCATGGCCAGCGCCACGGATTGAATGGCATCACTCACAGCAAAGGCTGGCTGCAACCGTTTGGACAATCCCCCGTCCAGCAGGCACTGGGCGTTTCCGGCCGTCTTACTGTACATAACACCGAAGGCGTGCAACAGATCTTCTTTCGAAAGGTTAAAAATCTTGCCTGCCACAGCTACGGATCCGAATCCCCCGCACGTGGCCGTCCGGATCCAGGACAAGGGCCGCCGGATGGCCAACCCCATGCGCACCACGACGTCCACGCCGCACACCACGGCGGTGATCAGGTCCCGTCCCGAGACCTTTTCTTTTTCTCCCAAGGTCAAGGCCGGAGGCAAGGTCGTGGCAAGGGCATGCAGGGCGCTCTCGTCGAAGACATCGTCAAAATCCCGGGCATGGGACAGCAGGCTGTTCATCAAGCCCGCCGTGTAGGATGGCAACCGCCGCCCGTAAAACCAGACGGTGGCTTCTTCCCGCCCCCCCCAGGCTGTGTAGGTCTGGAATGTCTCTTTGCACCCTGGGGCAGAGGTTCCCGCAATCGCAACCCCAAGGGTATCCAGGATGAAACGCTTCGTTCGGTCTATTACCTCATCAGGAAGGTTGTCAAAACTTGTATCATTCAAAAAATCAACAAAAGCAGTTATCGCATCCATTGGGTTATCCTCAGCTTGTTTTGAAATATCGAAAGGTTGACAAATTATTTTACCCAATCCATTCCCATAATTTTTCCTATTTCAACATAAGACTTAGGCAAGGGATATTCGATCGCCGGTGAAAGATTCAGGGGTATTCCTAAATCTTCCTTTTGGATAGCAAGAAGTCCTTTATACAAATCTCCCAAGACCTCTACAGGAGCTGAGAATACCATATTATTCGTTTCACAGGCTGCCCTCCTGAGATCGCCTCCGCAGGGAAGGCTTATATGCCATCCCTTATCCTTCATGACAGGAACCACGTAGTAAACACAGGCGGCGTGCCCAGACAACCTTACAGCAATATCCTTGCCGTCCAGCCAAATCTTCGCCAGCATTATTTGCGTCATTTTGGCGGGTTCACCATAGATTACAAATATATCCGGCTCGAACGTAGCTTTTGTTAATGGGGCTGATACAACTGTAGAATACAAGCCATAGTCTAAACGGGGAAGGTTTTTAGCCCAAGTGGCCCCTGCCTCCAAGGTGCTCGCTGTGTCAGGATAACGATTCCACCCATCCAGGAAACGCTGTGGCGGTTTCTCAAAGCCGAGGCCTACAACGGGTTCAAAACACCACATATCCTCTTTAGACTCGGCAATCATCCATCCCTGCCTGCGCGATAATTCCAATGCCTGACAAAATGATAAATGATACCCCAAGTCCCTTAAGGGTCTCTTTGCCCCTTCCGGAATATCTTCTGATCCTTTTAGAAACTTTATGGCCAAAGGAAATGTTTGCAACCTTAATATTGCTTCCAGTTCTTTTCCTAATTTATGCATATCATCTAAGTCCATCATTTCACACCTCCAAAAGCGAAATTTTGATAGTTATAACCTAACGGCTCCGCAAAATTACCTTTATCCATTCACCAACCTGCTAACGGAAATGCCAGCAAACAAAGTTTTTTATATTCTTTTAGTGCATTGTTGCTGGCAGCCAGGTTGCAAGGGGTGGAATAAACATGACTGCGAGTATCACAATAAAATCCACGGCAACAAGAGGCCATGCCTCTCTAAAAAGACTACCCATACTAATATCA
>JALTEW010000070.1 GCA_027073795.1 bacterium
TAGTTCTTCCATTGCGTTCTTGTGGCGCAAGGTCTCAAATTCTTTTTTTAGTTCATGCTTAAACTTTTGTATTTCTTTCTCCTCTTCAAAACTAAAAACCATTTTTATCCCTCCGTTTTAAACCACAAATACGGTGTTTTTTATCCCATAGGGCGCATTTTTCCTCAATACAGAAAATAATCTTACCTGTTTCTATACTCCCCGCCCTCGTTAGCAGTGGGCATATCTTATCCATTTCAATCCATCCCCCACTCTGCCTGTTGGTATTCTGGCAGTTCATCAATAATACACCCTGCCCACCTGCCCTCAATCCACCTTAATCGCTTGTATAAAAGCCACTTCTCAGGGACGTCCCCCTCACTGCATTGGTAAAGCAAACAATTTAAATTCTTGTATGCCTGTATCTCAGATGTTTCTATACTACTAAACTTATAATTGGGTGCCTTCTCTTTTTGCCCATATCTTTGATTAACAGCCTCATAGTTCATATTCCACATTCCCTGCCCAATACGGGTTTTATAACTATCACTATCCAATATCCGTTCCCTATTAAAATCGGAGTTAAACAAATTCCTGAAGGTGTCACTGGATAGGATGCTGTCAATCGTTTTCTTGCTAACAATCCATGCACTCATCTAATCAACCCCTATTGGTCGATGGTTTTCAACAGCCGCTTCCCTAGCTCGCTCGGCAACACCATACAACACAGCATCAATGTCTTCCATCAATATTTGTGGGACTACCTCACCCTCTTTGGGCAGCCCCAAAATCGTTAGGATTTCTTCTATCTCCTCTTGGTATTCTAATTTTTTACTCATAGTTTTGCCTCCTTTTCCAGCCATCTATTGTTTTCCGTGGCTGCGTTATTGAGCCTATTGTGCAATGTAACCCTTGTTGGCTCAGTCTCAAAAAGCGGGGTTCGTATGCCGCCCCGCTCGGTTATGTGTTCTTGGGCGTAGTTGGTGAGGCTCATACCTTCACCCCTTTCTCCTTTACCCATACTTCTCCTCCCATATCCCAACCACGCACCAAACCGGTTGCGATATGGTAAGCTCTGGCGTAGTAACCTAACTTCCGGAGGCTCGCCGCTTTCACTTTTGCCTCATCATAGCTGACAAAGCTACCATAGAACCGGTAGCCATCTGCCTCCAACCGCTTATCCCGATTTAAACTCATAGTTTTGCCTCCTTTTTTACGGGGCTTCCCGCCCCGCTACTTATATTATATACATTCTAGTATATAAACCTTATGGTTCATTAAGGCTTATATTATTATATAATATATATTAAAGGTTTATAAATAAAACTAAAAGGGGGGGCTTTACGCCCCCTCACCCATTTACTCTGCCATCTTCAAGGCAAAGCCGCCAATCAGACCAATTGCGCCTGCAATCCCCGCAGTGATGCCGGGAACGCCAGCGGCATGAGCCGCCCCGCCAAGCATATAAAATACAGTGCCAAGCAGCGCACCAACCGCTACGCCGATGAGGACTTTCTTCTCATCTTTCATTGCTAATCACCCCCTTGTATAGCTATCGCTAGTTTCTTAATCAGAATAAAATAAGGGGACGGCATGAGCCCTCCCAATAAATATTTTTTTGTGCCTCACCTGATAAAGCCAATAGCCTGCCTAATCCCAATCAGCCCAACGCCTGCAAGGGCTGAGTAAATCCACACTGGGACAGCCATGCCGGTATAGGCTTGGTAAATCGCTATCGCCAGAATAACAATGGCGGATGCGATTGTTTTGCTTTCATACCATTCCTTCTTCTTTGTCATAATGCATTACCTCTTTATCCTTCTTATCTTTTAGTTTTTAAATCCCCCCTATAGAATCCGCCCCCCTTTCAAAAAAGCTATGAGCATGCTGCCAGTGGCACCGAATAGCATAGATATCCCCGCAACAACGCCATACACCCTCGCCTTAAAGTTTTCCAGTTTCCCAACTCTCTTTTCGAGATAAATATGGGCTTTCGTATGGGCTTTACGATACTCCGTGTTTTGTTTTGTGTCCGATTTTACGTCTGCTAAACTATCCCGTATTTCCCTAATGTCCATGTGCATTTCTGCCTGCTTGGTTTCTATCCCCGCTAAGTGCTGCGTAATCTTGCCCAATTGGTAGTCGTAGTCTTTGATATAGTTTTTAGATGCCATGCTCATCTTTACTCCATACAAACTCGCTGTCCCACGAGTATTTTACATCCCCGTAATTGTTCTCTTCTTTATATGGTTTCCTATCAGCTACTTTCTTTCGGTTGGGATAGTAGCACCAGTCTAAGAGAACCCACTTGTCATGCTCTTCTGAGTAATAATTTACAAAGCAATGCCCCGCCCAACTGCCCGTACTCCTCACATTTGCAGATGTTAGCCGTGCCTTCCAATCGGGAATGCCTGCGGCTAACAGCATATTCTTTAGCAGTATGGAGCCGTCCTCGCAGTCCCCGTGCCTCAATTCTAGCGTTTCGTGGGGGAAGAACCAATACTCATTATATCCCGTCTGTGCCTTATCGCTTTCATAAATAATATGGTCTTGCACCCAAATTAGGCATTTAACCGCTTTCTCATCATCCGTGCCTTCATTTAGCTTTCCGTATGGGAATACGCTGTGGTAACTGCTATAATTATTCACTAACGCTTTTATTATTGGGTCTTTCCCGAATTGGGCAAAGGTTCTTATGTCATAGCGCATCATGTTGTCCGGCTTATTCGTTGGCAAGGGGCGGGCTATGTAATACCCATTCTCTCTTTTGGGATATTTGTTCTCATAATGTAGCTCCAGCTTGCTCTTTGGTGGGCTACATGGATTAGCTTCTAGCTCCTGCAATCTATGGCTCTGCTCCTGAATAGTAGCCACTGCCTCGGCTATGTCGTGGTTTCTGGCGTTAAGCTGAGCAGTTAGTTTTTTTATCTCCTCAACCTTTAGGCGGACTGCCTTCATGTATGCGTTGGCTATGCTATTTGCTTGCCTGAGCAAAGCTCTGCATTCGTGCAGTTTCGTTCTGCAGCCGAAGCCTAAGAGTTCAAGGATATCCATTTAATCACCATTGATAGTGTGCCGAGCTTCCAGTATTCCCGTTTGCCCCTGCATTCCCATTTGCAGTCGCACCTGTTCCACCGGCTCCCCCAGTCCCTCCTGTCAGTGTTGGTGAATATGGGCTTGTTGCGTCCTGCGATAATGTCCAAACATACCCCCCATTACCACCAGCTCCGCCACTGCCCCCAACGTTTCCATCAGTGCCTCCTGTTGCATCTCCGCCAGCTCCCCCATCCCCCCCAGTTAAGATTATCGTTCCAGCCCCAGAAAGGTTATTCCGTGCTATTATTATAAGCGGAGCAGCACTGCCTCCACCTCCGCCACCCCCTCCATAGGAATATGACCCACCTGTGCTTGCAGCTCCATCTGAGCCAACTGCTCCATTAAGAGATATGGAACCATCAACTGTAAAATCATCACAAAATACTATCAAACCAGCGGCACCAGCACCGCCAGCTCCACCATGAGCACCGCCACCAGCTCCGCCACCACCACCAGCTCCATAAAAACTAATGCCAGAAGTTGCCGCATAATTAGTAAATCCACCATACC
>JALTEW010000071.1 GCA_027073795.1 bacterium
TCTTATCGAATTCCCATCTCTCAAGGGTGTCTTGCCCTCGAATAGCAAGTTTCCTAATCCCTATCAGCCCATCATCGTATTGCGATTGCGGATTATTGTCTCTTCCCAATCTCCTTTTCCAGACTATCTCAAAGTACGACCAGCCGTAAACCAAATGCGAGCAAACCTCTGATATGAACTGTTTCCATGATAGGCTCATATCATCCATGTTTGATTGCAGGAAATCAGCTGCTTCCCTATCCAGCGATGATGTCCCGCTTGGCTCAGCTCGCCACACTGCTGACTTGATTACTTGTTTTATCGCATAGAGAATAGCTCCCGTTGTGGGGTCTACGCTCGCCATTTTTTTTAGTGCCTTGCGTCCTTTTGCGCCACGGAGATCTGGAAGAAACTCTTCCTCTACATTGCCGTTGCGTACCTTTAGTCCGCTTGATCCGAGTTCTCGGAAAGATACCTTTTCCATTTTCTACTCCTAGAGAGTTATTAACACATAATACACAAACCACACACAAAAAGCAAGCATCTACAACTTTAACAGTGAGTCAACTATTCTCCTAGATGCAAGCCCATCGCCGAAAGGATTCATTGCTAATGACATTCTAACATATTCAGCATTATTTTGCAACAGAGAACTTGCTTCCCGTAGAATGGTTTGCGAGTCTGTTCCAACTAGCTTTGCCGCACCGCTTGCTATCGCTTCTTGGCGTTCTGTTTTGTCTCGCATTATGAGGACTGGCTTATGAAGGGAGGGTGCTTCCTCGCTTATTCCCCCGCTGTCAGTTAGGATGAACTTGCATTGCGACATCAAGAATACGAATAACTCATAATCCACTGGTGGGATTAAACTAACGTTCGGAATGTTTCCCAAGATGCGCTTGACTGGTTCTTGTACATTGGGGTTTAGGTGGACAGAATAGACTATCTGAACATCGTTGTTTTCTGCAATCGCCTTGATACCGTTACAGATTCCCTCGAACGGCTTGCCGAAACTCTCTCTCCTATGACCAGTGACTAGGATAAATGGATCACGTAGTTCTAAATTATACGATTCTAATAATGCAGCAGCCAATAAGTATCCCTCCTGACGATCCGCCATCCATAGCAGTGAGTCAATCGCCGTATTTCCAGTGATCGCAATTCTGTCAATTGGTATTCCCTCTTGTAACATATTGTCCGCGTTCTTTAGCGTTGGTGCAAACAGAATATCGGAGATATGGTCGATTAAAATACGGTTACCCTCTTCGGGAAAGGGCGACATTTTATCATGCGTTCTCAATCCGGCTTCTACGTGGGCTATCGGTATCTTTTTATAGTACGCTGATAGCGCTCCAATAAAGGCTGTTGTGGTGTCTCCCTGTACAACAACGACATCTGGGTTGTAGTTTTGTAATACTTCCTGGATTCCGGTCATTATTCTGGTGGTTATCGAGAATAAATCTTGCCCTGGCTGCATGACATTGAGACTGTAATCAGGCTTGATTCCCAGAATTAACAGTTGCTGATCGAGTAGTTCCTTGTGTTGCCCTGTTGAGCATACGCGCGATTCTATCCCATCTCTTGATTCGAGTTCTCGTATTACTGGCGCTAGTTTTATCGCTTCAGGCCGTGTTCCTAAAATTGTTAATACCTTCATGAAATAAAGTATATCACAAAGCGGCGCAATTTGCAATCCGGTTGTCGTTGTGATATAATTATGGCAATCGAGGAGGCGACAAATAATGGATAAATGGTGGGATCACGGGTTCTATGAAGGGCAAATTGGAGACAGGGAGCAGATCATCTATCCGTATCTGACAGCGCCGATGTTGTTTTGTGTTGCTGGTGACGATAACTGCGAAATGAATAATGATGAATGAGCCAAGACGAAGCATAGGACTCTTTCTTGATGGCCCATTCGGCCCAACGGAGAGAATAAAGGCTGTGAGTATGTACGGGTCTTTATCCAATATGCTAATCCTTCATAAGCCAAGCATGGTGCTTAATCATACAACTTATGTTGGTATACCGCTGATTGTGCCAAGTTACGGAATGACTGTGCGGGTGTTATTATACAGAAAACAAGTTAAAGGAGAAATAAACAGTGCTGGTCAATCTAATACGTGAGGCTGGATACGATGAGGCATTGCTTGGTATATCGTTGTCGTATAATTCTAAGCCAAGCCCGAAGGTCGCTGAAAAGCTGGCATTTAAAGGCGATGGGCATAACAAGTTCCTAGAGTCGATTGTTGTTTGGCTTGATGTACAGGCATCGCGCGGGTGGTGGCAGCAAGAGGCAACATACCGCGTAGGAATCACCAGACAAAGCGAGTCAACGATGCACACGATGACAAAACATGAATTAACATCGAGTAACTTTGAGGGCGGGATACAAGTCAAGGCTTTACTTGATGCACTTAACTTACATATACGCGCCGGAGATTGGTTGTGGGTAAAGAGGCATCTTCCAGAGTCGTTCTTACAGCGACGGATTGTGTGTACGAACTATGCGACATTACAGAGGATGATAAGGCAGCGCGAGAATCACCGGCTTCCAGAATGGCCGGAATTCTGTAGGCAGGTGTTGGAGCAAGTAGAACATCCGGGATTATTAAAGGAGGCATAATGGACGACGGTTTACAATTTGGAATATTGAACGATCGTGAGATATTGAGGCTGTGTAGAGATATGAATCCACCGCTACTAGATCCCTTCCTGTCAAAGCAGAAAGGGAAGCCGTCGTATGGGTTGGGGTCGATGGGGTATGATTTAAGATTAGGCGAGAACTTCCTGGTACATCAGCCGCACAAGACGGCGGTGCTCGACCCAAGGAATATAGCAAAGGACTTATTCAAGAAGGTAGTACGAAAAGACTACTTTTTATTGCAGCCGCACTCACAGGTATTGGCTGAGACGGTAGAAACGTTCAACATGCCAGATGATATTATTGCCATAGTCCTAGGGAAGTCAACATACGCTAGGCTGGCATTGGTCGTCAACGCAACACCGATAGAGCCTGGTTGGGTGAACAGTATTCTAACGTTGGAACTGGCTAATCTGTCGCCGCTACCGATTAAGCTGTACGTTGGATCTGGGATAGCGCAAGTGTTGTTCTTTAGAGGGAAACGACCCGGCCGCACTTATGATGAAAAGGAATCTGGCGGGATATATCAGAATCAGAAAGGCGCAACGTTGCCTAAATAGGGGGTAATTATGCTAACCGCCGAGGTTAAGATCAATGATAAAGTTATAGCCAAGATCACCGCAATAAGAGGAGAGACTATATCTGATCGTCCCGGTGACTTCATCGGTGATCGAGCAACTGTATGTAAGTACAATTGCGTTGTAGAGAATGTAGGATACACATTCATGCCCAAAGATGAATTCGTTATTGTTCATGATCGACGGTTTGGATGGGCTGGGCTATTAAGCAAGATCGCTCAGAGGGTTACAGATCCTGTGATAGAAACACACTCGGAGGCGGACCGTGTCTAAGATATACTGGGAATTTGACTTCGATAAGGATGGCGTTGAGGAAGAGTTCAAGAATGCCAAGAACGGTGCATTGTGGAAGTTTGTTGTGGCCGATATGGATAACAAGCTA
>JALTEW010000072.1 GCA_027073795.1 bacterium
ATTGCGGTTTACTTCACTGATGATATGCGTTAGAATTCGCGGTACCGGCAGGAGAAAATGTTTGAGCCCTGTCCAGTCACCGAAGGAGGAGCAATAATTTGAACCAGACCATGAAAAACGTATTTCTATGGCTTTTTCTCATCGTCATAGTTGTACTTGTGTTTAATATATTTAATCAGGTTGAACAGTCTTCCACCGAGCTGCCTTTCAGTACATTTATGGAACAGGGGGAGAGCGGTAATATTTCTTCCCTTGAAATGAAGGGGCAAAAGGTAAATGGCGATTTTGTAAGCCCTTATGAAGACGCGCAGGGACATAGATTTACAAAATTTACAACTGTTGTGCCGGAATTCTACCAGAACCTGTCAAAAGACATTCTGTCCTGGAAAGGGAAGGGCTTGCAGAAGTTCAAGGTACAGGAAGACAAAGAGAACCCCTGGATGGCGGTTTTAATTGGTTGGGGGCCGATTCTCCTGCTCATTGTGATTTGGGTAATGTTCATGCGCCAGATGCAGGGCGGGGGCAACAAAGCACTGAGTTTTGGCAAGAGCAAGGCAAGGCTCATTGATGACCAGCGGAAGGTGACATTTGAGGATGTGGCCGGTGTGGATGAGGCCATTGAGGAACTTCGGGAGATTGTCGATTTTCTGAAAACACCAAAGAAATTTACCAAACTGGGTGGGAAAATCCCCAAAGGCGTTTTGCTGATGGGTCCTCCGGGAACCGGTAAAACACTGTTGGCAAAGGCGATTGCCGGGGAAGCGGGAGTGCCGTTTTTCTCCATCAGCGGTTCGGAATTTGTGGAAATGTTTGTTGGCGTTGGCGCTTCCCGTGTACGGGACATGTTTGATCAGGGGAAGAAAAACGCCCCCTGCATTATTTTTGTGGATGAGATTGACGCGGTGGGCCGTCATCGCGGTGCCGGCCTGGGTGGCGGGCACGATGAAAGAGAGCAGACGCTGAACCAGCTGCTGGTTGAGATGGATGGTTTTGAAAGTGGCGACGGGGTGATCCTGATGGCGGCGACAAACCGCCCGGACGTTCTGGACCCGGCGCTGCTCCGTCCCGGCCGTTTTGACCGTCGCGTCGTTGTGGACCGCCCGGATGTAAACGGCAGAGAAGCAATCATTGCCATTCATACCCGTAAAGTCCCGGTATCGGAGAATGTTGATTTGCGGGTGCTGGCGAGGAGTACCCCCGGATTTTCCGGTGCGGATCTTCAGAACCTGGTCAACGAAGCGGCGCTTCTTGCGGCAAGAAAGGAAAAAACCGTTGTGGATATGAATGATTTTGAAGAGGCGAAAGATAAAATTATCATGGGCCTGGAAAGAAAAGCACTTGCCATGAGTGAGGATGAGAAGAAAAACACCGCCTATCACGAAGCAGGCCACACTCTGGTTGCCGTAATGTTGCCGGAGTCCGATCCTATCCATAAAGTTACAACCATTCCCAGGGGCCGGGCGCTGGGGGTAACGGTGCAGCTTCCGGAGGATGACCGCTACACCTACACGAAAACGTACCTGGAATGCCGACTGGCAATTCTCATGGCCGGCCGGGTGGCGGAAGAGATGTTCATGGACCACATCACTACCGGGGCAGGGAATGACATTGAGGTTGCCACCGACCTGGCCCGCAAAATGGTGTGCAAATGGGGAATGAGTGACCTCGGGCCGCTGAATTACGGGGTTGCCGAAGATGAAATCTTTCTGGGTAAGGATCTGGTTCGACACAGCAATTATTCCGATACCACCGCCCAGAGAATTGACGACACAATCTCTGAATTCATTCGAAAGGGCTATGAGACGGCTTCAAAAATTCTGGATGAAAACCGGGAAAAGTTCATCACCCTTGCTGAAGAATTATATGAGAAGGAAGTCCTCAGTGCCGATGAAGTCATGGCGATTGTTAAAGGAAAGGACGCTGTGTCTTCTGATGCTGAACCGGCAGACGCGGTTGAAGGAAAAAACGAAGAAGAAAAAGACGAACCCTCTGAATAAGAGGTAGAAACGATGACACGTGAGTCGTGGAAAAAACTCCGGGGTGACCGAAACCTTCCCCTTTTGATGGGGATTGTGAATGTTACCCCGGATTCTTTTTTTGACGGTGGGCGGTACAACCGGGTGGATGCGGCAGTTGATCACGCCCTCCATTTGGCCGCCGACGGAGCGGATATTCTGGACATCGGCGGGGAGTCTACCAAACCCGGTGCCGAACCGGTTTCCCTTGAGGATGAGCTTGCCCGTGTAATTCCGGTGATTTCCCGCCTGAAAAGAGAATGTAACCTGCCGATTTCCATTGATACCTATAAGAGCAGGGTCGCAAATGCTGCCCTGGAAGCCGGGGCGGATATTGTGAACGATATTTCTTTCGGCACCTTTGACAAAGAAATGTTTTCAACAGTGGCCGCTTCCAACAGCCTGTACGTCGGGATGCACATCCAGGGAACTCCCCGTAATATGCAGAAGAATCCTCATTACGAAAATGTTTTGAGAGAAGTTTCGGCATTTCTCTTTCAGCAGGCAAATCAGGCCGAAAATGCCGGAATCTTACGGAACCGCATTGCGATTGACCCGGGAATCGGCTTCGGCAAGAACGACAGCCATAATCTATCGCTTTTGAGGGGGGTCAGAGAGTTAAAAGAGGATGGGTATCCGGTTCTGATCGGTGCGTCCAGAAAGAGCATGATGGGGCGGCTTCTTGGGCTGCCCACAGAGGACAGATTGGCTCCAAGCATTGCGATTGCTATTTTCTCTGCAGAAAGAGGTGCGGATATTATCCGGGTGCATGATGTTTTGGAAACCCGAACTGCCCTGAAAATGTGGGGATATTTATCTGAATGAGTATTCATTCATTTTTTTCTTGACTGCATTTTAATTCTCGTTTACAATGAATTGATCTACAACACAGTGTGGAGGAAAGCATGAATTTTTTAGTTTTTGTCAAACAGGTTCCCGACACGGAAACCAAAATCCAGATCGCCGGAGACGGAAAATCCATTGTCGAAGATGGTGTCAACTTCATTGTCAGTCCGTATGATGAAATGGCAATTGAGGAAGCACTTCTTCGGAAAGAAGCCCTTGGCGGGGAAATTACCGTCGTAACCATGGGGCCGAACCGTGCGGAAGCTGCCCTTCGCACCGCCCTTGCCATGGGATGTGACAAGGCTGTGCATCTCGAAGACGATGCCTTTCAGGGCGCTGATTCCTATGCCACAGCAAAGGCACTGGCAGCAGTTGTCAAGAAGTACAACCCCGATCTCGTTTTCTTCGGAAAGCAGGGTGTGGGTACGGATAACACCCAGGTGGGCCAGATGGTTGCTGAAATGGCGGGTCTCGGCCATGTCGGTATGTGTGTAAAGCTGGAGATTGACGGAGACAAAATCCGCGGCGAACGGGAAATCGAAGGCGGCCGGGAAACCATTGAAGTGGCACTCCCGGCGGTTGTTGTGGCACAGAAAGGCCTCAACGAACCCCGCTACCCGGCACTTCGGGGAATTATGCAGGCAAAGCGGAAACCGATTGAAAAGCTGACTGTTGCAGACCTTGGCCT
>JALTEW010000073.1 GCA_027073795.1 bacterium
CCATCAGCAACGATCAAGAGAAGGAGATCCCGCTTTTTGAAAACCGCGCAGGCGTCCTGATTGTTTTTTCTTTCTCGCCCTATATCTGTCAGGGAAAAGGCTTGGATCCGCTTAGCCATGCTCGCTAAAGAAGCTTGAACTTGATAGAAGTGTTCCCGATCTGGATCAGGTCCCCATCCTGCAGCTTGACCCGCTCCACAGACTTCCCATTTACCTTTGTTCCGGAATCGGTATCGAGGTCCGTCAGGTAAAACGCATCCTCCTTTTTCCGGATACTGATGTGGATCCTGGAAATGGACTCATCATTCAATCTAATATCAGCCGCTTCTCCCCGCCCCACAATAATCTGTCCAAGATCCAGCGGGATATGGAATTCCTTCCATTTATCAGGACCCTCCGTAATAACAAGCCACCCCAGGAAAGCACCCACGGAATCCAGCCCTTCCGAAAAAATCTGGGTTCTCCCAAGGCTTTCTCCCTGGAAAACGGAGGTTTCATCTGCGGTGGAAAGGTTTTCAGTAACAATTTCCGTCACTTCCGGGCTGTTTTGGTGCAACTCCCTTCCACAATCCCGGCATGTCTTGGACCCGTCCGGAATCGTGGCCCCACAAAACGGACATATCATAAGGCTCTCCCCGTAAAAATGTTATCAATCCCTCGGAAAATAATCGTCGCGACCAGAGGGGTTTTCTTCCGTGCTGCTTGGGGAACTTCCCTCCCCTTTCGAATGTTCCAAATCCCTGATCGACTTCTTCAGGGATTTGAAGAAATGGCCCAACTGCTTGTCAATGGTCAACCTTTCCCCTTCATCCTGTTTCTTATCTTTTTTGGAAGTTTGCTTCCCTTTATTCGCGGAGATTCCCTTTCCCCCCTCAGCGGCAGAAGGTTGTTTAACCTTTTTACTCTTGATAGACCGCGACCTTGAAACTGATTTCTCGGTCTTGGAACTGACCCGATGTTTTGCAGGGGGTTGTTTTCTCGTTTCATCGGGTTCGGGATGCCTTTCGGCAACGGGCCTTTTCTCCGCGGTTGGCTGCTTGGCCTTCTCAGGTGCCGGCGGCTTCAGCTCAAGCGTGCCGACGCCACCCACCTTTTCGGAGCGGGGAGAGGAGACCGCCTTTTTTTCAACCTCCGGTTTCTTGACAACAGGAATAACTGACGGTTTCCGGTTGAGATACCAGTAGCCAAAGATGATAATCCCCACCCCTAACAACAGGGCCGCTACAATAATCCATATAAGCATCGACGGCTTCTCCTGCCGGTTCAAAGAGATATGGGCCTTTGCTTTCCTTTCTACTCCTTTTTCCACCATTAAAAATGACTTCTTCGAGGCCTTTGGAAAATCCAAGGCCTTCAACGCTTCACCCGCCGTCTGGTATCGTTTGCCGGGGTCTTTCTCAAGAAGCTTAAGGATAACTCCAGACAGAGGTTCGGGAATACCCTTTTTAATCTTTTTCGGATCAGGGGGCGGCGTTTCTGTATGGGCCTTCATGATTTCGAAATCAGAACTCCCAAAAAACGGCAGCTTCCCTGTTACCATTTGAAACAGGGTGATGCCCGTAGCATACAGATCACTGCGGGCATCCACGGCTCCCCCCTTGATCTGCTCAGGGGACATGTACCACAGGGTGCCAAGCCGGGTCCCCACCCGTGTCTGTCCCCTTTCTGTTGTCGCCTTGGCAATGCCAAAGTCTGTCACTTTCACCCGTCCTTCCTCTGCAATCATGATATTCCCGGGCTTCAGATCACGATGAATCACACCCTTGGAATGCATAAATGAGAGGGCGTCCAGCACCGGGCGGATAATCTCGATAGCCTTATCATAAGGCAGAGCCCCGTTGTCCTGGATAAGTTTGTCGAGGGTTTCACCCTCGACAAATTCCATAACAAGCAGAAGACGCCCATCATGTTCGAGCAGGTTGTGAACATTCACGACATTCGGGTGATTCAACTGCGCCTGAATCCTCGCTTCCCGGATAAACCGCTGACGCATTTCCGGGTCGGAAGCCAGTTCAGGTGACAGGTCTTTGACAGCAACCACCTGCCCCAGTCGAACATGGAGCCCCCGATAAACAACCCCCATGCCACCGGATCCTATCTTTTGTTGAATCTTATAGTCGCCTATCACTGAGCCCAGAAGAGACATCAGACGCCTTCTCGTATCACGTTACTCCCCCTCCGATCCCTTAAAGGCAAAGCTGGCCATCCGGCCTTTTCCGATGATGATGATATCCCCTGGTGTCAAAACCTCCGATTTAATCTGGTGGGAAAGTGTATTCAGGAATGTTCCGTTAGCCGAGGCAAGGTCCCTCACCACAATCTTCCCGTTTTCCTCACCAACCCAGGCATGCTCCCGGGAAACGTGGGGATTCTCGATCACGACATCACATTTTGCCGGGTCCCTACCAATTTTTAGACCTTCTTTTGATATCTCGAATGTCCTGCCTTCCAGGGGTCCTTCTTTTCCTGCCAGAATACCAAGTGGTGCTGGAGTCTCTGCAGGTTTCTCCACGAGGGTCACACCCTTCACGCCTTCGGTCGATGGGGCTTCTGAAATAACCGGCGTTTTCTCTCCGCCGCCCTTTCTCGCGAATACGACAACCAAAATCAGGACAATCAGAACAGCAACCCCAATCGCGACATAGAGGGCGATCTTTTTCCAAGATACCGGGCATTCTCCTTTGGTTATCTTCTCCTGTGTAAGCTGCTGAAGTTTTATCACATCCGGCTGTCCCGGCATGAGTTTCAAAACGGCATCACAATACTTCATGGCCCTTTCACAATCCTGATCCCGATAGGCATCGAGAGCCTGGTCCCACAGCTTGTTAAAAAGGCTTTCCACCCCGGTCTTGATCCCCGCCCTCGCGATGAACTCTCTGACCGTGTTGATGGGGACAAGGAAGTTAAATCCCTGAATCTGCTGATATCCCGTTTGCGTCTTTTCTATACTCGCCAGCGTCGACATACCGATCACTTCACCCCTGGCATTGAACGCGGGGCCTCCACTATTACCATGAGCGATAGGGGTATCGGTCTGAATGACAGACGCCCCCGTCGCTGTCAGTTTTTTCCCGGAAATGTGCCCCACCGTGACGGTACAATCCAGAATATTCTCCAAGCTCTTCTGGAGCATGGCGTGGGTCAGGACAACGCCAGGATACCCGGCCGCATAGACATTTTCGCCAAGCTGGACCGCGCTGGAGTCACCAAGCTTGACAATGGGAAGGTCCTTGGCCTCAATCTTGATAATAGCAATGTCCTTCCCGGTTTCCGATTCATATTGGAACCCGGGAATATCTATCTTTCCAGGATACGGCCCCATGGGCGGGCTGTAATCCTTGACCTCCGCGGGATAACGCTTTTTGTTGGAGAGAAACACCAGAAGGTCTTTTTTTATGTTGACAACGCTTTTGGGCCTCAGGATTCCGTATAACTCGATAACGGCCCTCTTGATACTAACGGGATTGTTTTCAACCTCCCCCGACTGGATTAATTTAGGGATAAAGTGCCTCTGAATGACTTGCATCAAAAACAGTCTCTCCATTTG
>JALTEW010000074.1 GCA_027073795.1 bacterium
GGCAATACGTGGAGACCATTTCCTCCGAACGAGGCGCCCCCGCTCTCTGCCCAAATTTGCCGATATCATGCAAAAGTGCACCCAGAACAACCGTTTTAATTTCAGGGTCATAAAGAGTCATGATCAACTCCTTTACAAAAGAGGTGAATAATTTGAAGTCTTTTTATAGCACAGTTTCAATTTAATGTCAAACAAGTGATTCGTAACTGCATATATTTATAAGGGAATTCTCTTCGATTGATTAAGAAAACGATATTCGTATTGAATAAACAAGTAATTGACGAATTTATGGCAGTTGGGGGGTTCCGCCTTCGCCAAGGCTTCCGACTACGCCATCAGCCCCGTCGTGATAAAACGGCGTGACATGGGGAAAAAGTAGGCAGAGCTTAGTTAGCAGAGAAAACGGTGATGTGCGATCCGTGATGTGTAATGAGTTAATCCTTTTTTTAAACACTTCACGATTTACAGCTTTTCTTTGCGTCGTTGCGCGAAAATGGTTTTTTTGTGTTGAATCCTGTATATCCCGTTAATCCTGTTAAAAGAACCCGCGTTAATCTGCGGCCAATCAAATAGGACTGAAGACCCCAGTTAAATCGTCCTGCGGAATTTAACGGGGCAGGCTGAACCATGAGGATTGAGTAAAACAAAAAACCTTGTGTCTCTGTGTGGATACATGTTTTCCTCTGAATCTTTTTACTTTGCCCTTTAGCCGTCTTTCATTACCGCCTTAATGCCATCGCGGCGGGATAATATTGATACTTCCGTCATCAGCCACGAAAAGATTAATGAGAAAACTGATGATGGCTAAAAAAATTGCCCCCACCAGGGCTGACCAGAAATCTGCCACGATAAATCCCCTGACGACCTTTGATGCCATCATGATCATCAGGCCGTTGATAACAAAGGTAAACAATCCCATAGTCAAAATATTCAACGGCAAGGTAAGGATAATAACAAGAGGCCGCACAAAGGCGTTTAACACCCCAATCACCATGGCTGCAAAAAAGAGAGAAAGTACCCCATGGACTTCTATGCCTTTTACAATCCAGGCACTTACAGCAAGGGCGAAGGCATTCACGAGCCAGCGGTAAACAAACCCCCTTATCCTTGGTTCCCGCGTTCCATGGTAAAACTTGTCAAAATCATCCATCGTTCAGGCTCCTAACTGTAGGGAATATGGGGTCTCAAGCGCTGGAGAATCTGTGCCTTGGGCATGGCGCCTACAATCTGGTCCGCCAATTTTCCACCTTTGAAGACCAGAAGGGTTGGGATGCTCATAATCTGAAACCGCGACGCGATAATCGGATTTTCATCCACGTTGAGCTTGCCAACCTTCAAAGAGCCGGCCATCTCACGTGCGATCTCGTCCACGATAGGGGAAACCATTCGGCAAGGACCACACCAGGGTGCCCAGCAATCCAGAATCACTGGCACAGGGCTCTGCAAAACCTCCATCTCAAAGTTGGCATCCGTCACCTTAACGGGCATCCCACCGGAAAAATCGGCCAGTTCCAGAGGCGCCTTGCACTTTCCACACCGGGCCCTGAGATGCATCTTGTTTGAAGGGATCCGGTTTATCGTCCCGCAATTCTTGCATTTTACGAGGATGACATCTGAATGCTCCATTATCTTTTTCCCTCCATTTCCTCTTTTTCTCCCCCTTTCGAGGTCTCGCCAATCATTTTCCTGAATGCATCACCTTCCATGAAAGAAGGGTGCGTTTATCCATTTTTGTCTTATTTTATTTACATTTATGCAAACCAGTCGATTTCAATAAAGACTGTCAGTGTATGAGGATACCCATCCATATCTTCAAAGGGAACTTTTAAAATCGTTCCTCCTTCGACCCCGGATGGGATAGTGATTTTAACGGGGAAATGCTGCTGAATCTCCCCTGTTCCACCACAGACAGGGCATGAAAACAGGCCGAATACCCCTGTCCCGTTACAAAAAGTGCAGACTTGATTTAGGGGAACCTGCAGGGTCATCTCCCCTCCAAGCAACGCTTCATCAGGGTTCAGGATAACCTCAACCCGATGGGGAATTCTCCTACTTCCTGGGTTATAACCCCTTTCATGCACGACTGGCCTGAGCCCAAACCGCGAAAAGATATCTTCGAAGGGGGCAAATCCCCCGGGGAAAATCTTTTCCCCCCATAGGTTGCGTCTTTGCCGTGCTGGTGCATTTTCTTCCTGCGACCTGTCATACATTCTGCGCCTTTCCTCATCGCCAAGGGTTTCGTAGGCTTCCTGAATCTCGTAAAACCGCCTTTTGTCAAAGTCCACCCCCTTAACATCGGGATGCAGCCGCTTAACCGCATCCCGATAGGCCTTTTTTATGGTGTCTTTCGAATCAGTCTTCTTCACGCCAAGGATTTTGTAGTAATCTTTGGCCATAGCTCAGTGGGACCTATTTTTTTTCTTCTCCCTTTTCCGGTTGTACCACGATATAGAGAGCACCCTCTCCCCTACGAACCAGGAAGAGATACCCACCCTCCGATTTCTCGGAAAGGGCCTTTTTAAACCCGTCAAGGGTCGCAACTTTCTTACGGTTGACCTCGACAATGACGTCATTCTGCCTGAGGCCTGCTTCATATGCCGGACCCGACCGATCTATGTCAACTACCAGGATGCCCTCTTTTACCTTGAGGCCCAGGTGTTTCGCCAGCTCCGGGGTTAATTCCTGCACCTCGAAGCCCAATTCCTCCGGCGCCCTCGAGGACTCTGCTTCCGCAACCTTTTCTTCCTTACGGGTTCCGATCCTCACGGTTTGAGTCAGTGTCTTGCCGTCTCTCACAATTTCAACATCTGTCTTTTTCCCTACCTTCGTCTGACTAACCAGAATAGCAAGCTCATGGCTGGAATGTACCCGTTTCCCGTCAAATTTGACAATAACATCCCCCTGCCTGATTCCAGCCTTTTGTGCGGGGCTCTTGTCAAAAACCTTGGAGACCAGAACACCCTTCTGCCCATCCTTAAGCCCGAATTTCTTCGCCAGTTCCGGCGTGATATCCTGGATATAGACCCCTAACCATCCTCTTACGACATGGCCTGTCTCCTTCAACTGGGGAATAATTCGTTTGGCCATGTTGATGGGAATGGCAAACCCGATTCCCTGTCCGGAGGCGATAATGGCCGTATTGATGCCAATGACCGTCCCATCCATAGCAATCAGGGGTCCTCCACTGTTACCAGGGTTGATGGAGGCATCGGTCTGCAGAAAATCGTCATAGGGGCCGGATCCAATCACGCGCCCCTTGGCACTGATAATCCCCGCAGTAACTGTATGGGAAAGCCCGAAGGGATTTCCAATGGCGATAACCCAATCCCCGACCTTTATCCTGTCAGAATCTCCCAGGGTCACGGCTTTCAAGGGTTTATCCACCTTGATCTTAATCAGGGCCACATCAGTTTTAGGATCTGTCCCAATGATTTTTGCCTTACATTCCTTCCCGGATTCGAGTTTCACTACTATCTTGTCCGCCTTTGCCACTACGTGGTTATTGGTCAGGATATATCCATCCGGGTCGATAA
>JALTEW010000075.1 GCA_027073795.1 bacterium
CTATACCGTTGCGGAGAAATATCTTTCGGCATCGGCAAGGGTTACCTTCCTTGAATTTAGAGCTACCTATGATCGTGAGGAATTTGATGCCATCTGGGCGGAAAACGCAAAGAAGATTTTGAATGTTTTGAGAGCGGGGAGCGACTGTGGGTATATCACCATTGGAGACCCTTCCCTGTACAGCACCTTCTCTCATTTGGTTCGTAACCTGTTAAAGCAGGAGCCCTCTGTAAAAATTGAGGTAATCCCCGGTGTATCTTCGGTGACAGCGGCGGCAAATTTTTTAAATGTTCCCCTGACGATCGATGGAGAAACCCTGACGCTGATTCCCTCGGCACAAATAGAGGCCGACCGTCTCCATGCGTTAATCCGGCTGTCTGACAACCTGGTTTTTATGAAGATTCCAAGCGATGCCCAGGGTTTAGTGAAGAGCCTTGAAGAAGAGGGATTGTTGCACCATGCCATCTGGGTACAGAAGTGCTGTCTGCCGGATCAGCGTGTGGTAAAGGAGTTGGGCAAGGCGGAGCTCGAGGAAGACCCGGAAAGATATTTGTCCCTGATGATTGTGAAAAAGGAGGGAATGGTCTGAGCTCTTTGGAAGGAGTGATATTCCCATGAGAAGTTACAGGAAGGAGTTATGGTTCAACATTCCCACCCGACGGGCCTTCGTTAATATCACCTCTGACGTGAATGAATGCCTGCGGGAAAGCGGAATAAAGGAAGGATTCTGCCTGGTGAACGCCATGCATATTACGGCCTCAGTTTTTATCAACGACGACGAAAGCGGCCTGCATCAGGATTATGAGAGGTGGCTGGAATGGCTGGCGCCTCATGAACCGATCTCGAATTATCAACACAATCTGAGGGGAGAAGATAATGGAGACGCACACCTGAAACGCCAGGTCATGGGGCGCGAGGTGGTAGTGGCTGTAACGGAGGGACAATTAGATTTCGGCCCGTGGGAACAAATATTCTATGGAGAGTTCGACGGGAGAAGGAAAAAGAGGGTGTTGGTCAAAATTATTGGTGAATAAAAAATGATGTAATGTTATTATGCTTGACTTGACTTTGGAATAAAATGTAGTTAATTCCCTAACTCAATTGGAGGGCTGCTTGAAAGGTTCAATCAAAATCGATTCCAATCTCTGCAAGGGATGCAGGTTGTGTGTGGAGGCCTGTCCCAATGAGGTGATTGAGATTGGCTCGCAGCGTAACGGCATGGGATACTTCTATGCCGTGGCAAAGAAGGAAAGCAAAGAGACACGGGATGGCAAGGGATGTACGGGATGTGCCCTGTGTGCCATTATGTGTCCTGAAGTAGCCATCGAGGTGTACCGTGAAAAGAGATGAAAAACCTTCCCTGATGCGGGGAAGCCATATCGTGGCAGAGGCAGCTGTGCGTTCGGGCTGCCGGTACTATTTCGGGTATCCTATCACCCCGCAGAACGAACTTCCGGAATACATGTCCCGACGGCTCCCCGAGGTGGGGGGTGTTTTTGTTCAGGCAGAGAGTGAGATCGCCTCTATCAACATGGTTATTGGCGCCAGCATGGCAGGAGCACGGGTCATGACCTCCTCTTCTTCGCCCGGGATAAGTCTCAAACAGGAAGGAATTTCCTATCTTGGGGGGCTGGAACTTCCGGCAGTCATCGTTAACATGATGCGAGGAGGGCCAGGGCTCGGAAATATTGCCCCTTCCCAAGCAGATTACTTCCAGGCGACGCGTGGGGGTGGACACGGAGATTACCGAACCATTGTTTTGGCGCCCGCGTCGGGCCAGGAGCTTTGTGACCTCACCTATAAGGCCTTTGACTTGGCGGACCATTACCGGAACCCGGTGCTTATCCTTGCAGATGGGATGATGGGACAGATGATGGAACCTGTGCGCTTTCCCACTTTAAGGGATATCCAGAAACTTCCAAAAAAACCGTGGGCGATCACAGGAGCAAAGGGGAGAAAAAGTCACTTCATCCGGTCCCTGATTCTGGATCCGGCGCAGATGGAAGAACATAACTGGAAGTTGATGCGAAAGTACGAGCAGATAACGGATCAAGAAGTCCGTTTCGAAACCTTCAAGACGGACGACGCCAAGCTGGTCATCGTGGCTTTTGGAACGGCCGCCCGGATCGCCAAGGCAGCGGTCAAGCGCGCCCGCTCTGAGGGACTTCACGTTGGCCTATTCCGGCCCATTACCCTGTGGCCCTACCCATTGAAGGCCCTGCTGGAGCTTTCAAAACAGGTCAAATACTTCTTTGTCTTTGAACTAAATGCGGGTCAGATGGTGGAGGATGTCCAACTGGCATTGCAGGGACAGGCGGACGTTTTTTTCTATGGAAGGCCGGGAGGTGTTGTTCCCAATCCTGCTGAGATTTCAAGGATTATCTCACGTCAGTTTTTCCAGAAGGAGATTATTTAGATGAAAAAGGTTTTTGGTCGGCCCAAAACCCTCAAACCCAATCCTTTTCATTATTGTCCAGGCTGTGGTCACAGCCTGCTTCACCGTGTTGTAGCTGAGGTGATCGAGGAAATGGGTGTCGAGGAAATCACCATCGGAGTGCCGCCCGCAGGCTGTGCCGTTTTGGCCTACAATTATTTTGACGTGGACATGGGAGAAGCCGCTCATGGCCGGGGTGCCGCCCTTGCTACCGGACTTAAGCGAGTTCTGCCCGACCACCTGGTCTTTACCTATCAGGGAGATGGAGATATTGCGGCCATAGGAACAGCGGAAACGGTTCACGCGGCAAATCGTGGGGAAAAGATTACCTGCCTCTTTGTCAACAACGCTGTCTATGGTATGACAGGCGGACAGATGGCCCCCACCACCATTCTGGGACAGACAACGACCACCTCGCCGGGCGGGAGAATGGGGAATCGGGACGGCTTTCCCCTGAACCTCAGCGAGATGCTGGCTGTAACACGGGGAAGTGCCTACATTGAGCGAACGGCCGTAACGTCACCCGCGGGGATACGGGCAACCAAAAAGGCGGTTCGCAAGGCCTTTGAAATTCAGCTTCAGGGCCTGGGTTTTACCCTTGTCGAGGTCTTGTCCCCATGCCCGACAAATCTTAAGATGAGCCCGACAGAGGCGTGCAAATGGGTCGAAACGGAGATGGTAAACTTTTTCCCGTTGGGGGTGATCAAGGATATCACGGCTTCACAGGAGAATGGCGATGCTCATTAAAACCATTTTTGCCGGGTTTGGGGGACAGGGGGTCCTCTCCATGGGATACGTCCTGGCCTACGCGGCGATGATCGAGGGATTGCAGGTGACCTACCTGCCCGCTTATGGAGCGGAGGTCAGGGGAGGGACTGCCAACTGTACCGTGGCTATTTCCAATGAGGAAATTGCCTCTCCCATTGCCTCTTCCCCGGACAACGTGGTAGTGATGAACAATCCCTCTCTTGAGAGATTTCAGCATCAGATCCTGACAGGCGGGGTCATGTTCATTAACACCAACCTCGTGGAGCAGCGGCCAATACGAGGAGATATTGTTATCTATGAGATCCCTT
>JALTEW010000076.1 GCA_027073795.1 bacterium
TTATGCCACACGGAGGGCGGAGACACAAAGCTTTTGCCCTTGCGTTTCTGGGCGCCTTCGCGTGAGGAGGAAAACGTTTTTTCAGGCATTATTCTTGCGTAAGGGTGAAAGGTAAAACCACCGGGGGAACTTTTAAGATGGCTTCGGGAATTGATGGCATCGTCAGTGGCTTGGACACGACAAAGATTATTCAGAGTATCCTCAAGTACGACCAGGCCAAGATAGACCAGATCAAACAGGAACAGGCCAGCAAGACCAACATGCTGACGACCTGGCAGTCGATCAATGCCTTGTTGTTAGGGGTTAAGACATCGGCTACAAGCCTCCACACCAATGCCACATGGCAGACACGTTCGGTCTCATCGAGCAACGAAAATATCCTGACGGCCACCGCCTCGGGCAGTGCCACGCCGGGGACGTATTCCCTCACGGTCAGCGCCCTGGCGCAGAATCACCAGGTCGCCAGTCAGGGATTTGCTGATGTCAACCAGACCCGTATCGGGACAGGAACGCTGGATCTTCGCTTGGGCAACGGGGCCACCACGACGATCACCATCGATGCCTCCCATGATACCCTTCAGGGGCTGGCAGACGCGATTAACAATGCCGGCGCGGGGGTGACAGCGTCTATCATCAACGACGGGAGCTCTTTGAATCCCTACCGGTTGATCATTCAGGCCAACGATACCGGCCTGGCCAATACCATTCATCTGACAAACAACTTGACAGGAGGGGATAAAACCCCTGACTTTGCGAACACCCACATCGATGATGTGGAAACCGATACGAACAATTCCAGCGCCTATACGGGAACTGCCACGTCATCCGGAACCTATACGGGGTCGTCCAATACACGGTATATGATAGAAATCATGAACAGCGGCGCCGTGGGGTCTGCGACCTTCAAGTTTTCCACGGACGGGGGGGTGACGTGGGATGACAATGGGGGCGCGGGATATGCTACCTCAACCACTGGAACCACCTTTGACAAAGGGGTCGCCATTGCCTTTTCCGACAGCGGCACCCTGTCCGAGGGGGACCGGTTTTATATCGATACCTTTGTCCCAACTATTCAGCAACCGGCAGATGCCCAGCTAACGCTTGGAAGCACCGCGGGCGGCGGCGCGCCGCTGACGGTAACCAGTTCCTCCAATACCGTGACTGACCTGGTGCCAGGAGTCACATTAAACCTGCTGAGCGCGGACACCGCCTCCCCCGTGACCGTCACGGTGGCAAACGACACCAGCGCCATAGAGGATGCCATCCGGGGATTTGTGGATGCCTACAACAAGGCTATCGGGGCGATCAATGACCAGTTCAAGTACGACCCGGATACGGGCGAAGGCGGGATTCTTATGGGAGATACCACCCTCATGACTATTCAAGGCACCCTTCGGGACCTGATGGTGAACACCGTGCCTGGCCTGCCCTCTTCCATGAACGCCCTGTCGGCCCTCGGGATTACCATGACGGATACCGGAACCCTCGCCATCGATGGCTCGAAGCTGTCAGACGCCCTCGCAAACAATTTTAGTGCCGTGGAAAGCCTATTCAAGGATTCCGGGGAATCGGATAACACGGGGATACAGTTTGTCCTGGCCACTGAAGACACCATGGTTTCCAGTTCCGGGGGATACGCCGTGGATATCACCCAGGCAGCCGAGCAGGCGCAGGTCACGGCCTCAGGCGGTGTGGGAACCCTGACCATTGACAGCTCAAACGACACCCTGTCCCTAAGTGTCAACGGGCAGGCCTCCGGCAACATTGCCCTCACCCATCAGACATACACCACAGAGGCGGCCTTGGCCGCGGAGATCCAGGGGAAGATTAATGAAGCCCTTCCGGGGCAGGCGGTGACGGTCCAGTTTCGTAACGGTCATTTGGAAATCGCGACCACGGGATACGGCTCGGACCAGACCCTGACTCTGGATGGCGGGAATGCTTACAGTAACCTCGGGTTTTCCGGTTCTGAAACAGATACGGGGAAGGATGTAGTGGGAACCATCGGGGGAGAACCCGCCACGGGAAAGGGCCAGATCCTGACGGGAAACGACGGGAACCAGATGACCTCCGGCTTGCAGGTTCTGGTAACCCTGACGCCCTCGCAGATCGGCTCGGGGGATGAGGGGCATGTGACCTTTACACGCGGGCTTGGAACCATTGTGGACACCTCACTCAACTATCTTACGGATGCCACGTCGGGAACCATCACGTATGCCGAAAACGCCCTTAACAGCCAGATCGATGATTTGAGTGATCAGATAAAGGAACAACAGGCGCTGATGGATGAAAAGAGTGCCACGCTTTTTCAGGAATTCAACAACCTTGAATCGACCTTGCAGAGTCTGAAGACGCAGGGAAACTATCTGTCTTCACAACTTGCCAGCTTGTCCAAGAACTGGAAATTCAACCAGTAAGGAGGAAAACGGTGAACTACCAACTCGCGACCAAGACCTACCAGGATGTTCAGATGACCGTCAATGACCGGCGCAGGGTGCTCATTATGGCCTTTGAGGGGATGATAAAATTTCTTCGGGTAGCGCAGGATGCCATGGCCACCCGGGAGATAGAAACGGCGCATGAACGCCTGGTCCGCACAAAACAGATTCTTTACCACCTCCTGAATGGGCTGGATATGGAGAAGGGGGGTGAGATCGCGCAGAACCTGAAGCGGCTGTACCTCTTCTTGATAGAGAAGGTGACGGAGGCCAACCTGACAAAAAATCCAAAGATTGTTGACGAGATTCTCCCCATCTTTAAAAATTTGTGTTCTGCGTGGGAGGAAATGACCCCGCACACGGAAGGAAAGGCAACCGATAACCCAGGGGCGAAAAGCACTGTGTCTGAAAAGCCGCAGATGCCCGCTACCCCCTCAAACCAGCCGCACGTCCGGGTGGTAGGGTAGATTATGGCTGAAATCGAGAGATGTTCTTCCCTGTTAAAGTCCCTTGTCGGGGCCCTGAAAGAATATGACGCCCTTATAAGTGAAATTTCAGAGGAAGGTGAAATCCCCCTTGAAATCTTCCAGCGTTTCCTTGCCCAGCGGCAGATGGCGTTAGGGGAGATACAGAAATATATTACGGCTCTTGGTGTCTATGAAACGCTTCTTAACGATACGGAGAATGAGGAATTGCAGTCGCTAAAACAACAGGTCCTCGATTTACGTACCCGGACAACGCGGAACAATGACAGACTCTTTGAACGGTTGAAAGCGCAGCGCGATGTTATTGCTGCAAAACTCAAGACCCTCACCCATGCCGGCCATGCCATGCGCGGGTATAGCCGGCATGGCCCCCTTCCCCCCCGATTCCTGGACAGGAGAGACTAAACCAGGATATCGCGTTTCCGGGGGCAGGACATGCCTTAAGTTCTGCCCCCGGCTTTTTGTTCAAATATCGTAATACAGGGCGAATTCGTAGGGGTGAGGTCTGAGGCGGATAGGGTCCACCTCGCGCTCCCGCTTGTAGTCTATCCAGGTAAAGATGGCATCATCGGTAAAGACATCCC
>JALTEW010000077.1 GCA_027073795.1 bacterium
CCCTCTGTTTTCACATCCATCATGAAACCCCACGAAAGGGGAAAAGGCAAGGGAGATGTTTTTAACAAATGGGTGGGTCAATTTTAAGTTGCCACAAAGGGTCATTTTTCGGTTGCCATTTACAGCCAAGGCAAAGGCGAGGGGATTCAGAACGTTTAAGAACTTCAGGATCATCATCTATCTGATAACCGGAAAGTTGAAATTCAACCTTGTCAACCCCTATGCCAGGTAACCCAGCTTATGAACTTTACCCACTCTTTTTGGGAAAGAACCAAATAATGAATAAACCGTCGTTTAGGTTCGTCTAATGCATAAAAAAGGTAAAAAGGCCGTTATCAATCATCACGCAAATGGGAACAATGTGGCGGAATTCAGGAGGATCGTTGAGAAATACCGCCCCAGGGTTTATCACACGGCCTATGGAGTTGTCCAAAATACGGAGGATGCAAAGGATATCACCCAAGAGGTATTTTTAAAGGTCTTTGAAAAGATGGGGACATTCAAAGGAAACGCAAGCCTTTCCACCTGGATTTACCGTATCACCGTTAATACCTGCATCGACATGTTAAGGAAGAAAAAAACAGCGTCTCAAGTCACGATACAGGAAGGGGTTGATTACAACAATCACGCCGGAGATATCTCCGTTTCAAGCCATCTTGTCTCCCCCTTCGAGGCGACCTACAATGCGGAACTTCAAGTTAAAATAAAGGAGGCCTTTATGAAACTTTCATCAGAACACCGCAGCGCCCTCGTATTAAGGGAGATTGAGGGGCTTTCGTATCAAAAGATAGCTGAAACGATGTCGTGCTCTGTTGGAACGGTTATGTCACGCCTCCATTACGCAAGGAAAAAGATGCAGAAACTACTCGCCCCGGTTCTTGGAGGTACAAATTGAAACGTTGTAGAAAAATCCAGAAGGATATGGACCGGTACCTTGATGGGGAGTTACCGCCCGAAAAGATTCATGCCTTCGAGGACCATCTAAGAACCTGCATCCACTGCCGCCGTGCCCTGGAAGAGAAGCGACAGCAGCGACGCATGAGGATTTCAAGTCTCATGCCCGGCGAAATTCCTATCTCCACCGAAGAAATCCTTGATATGATTCAAGAGAAATGGCCTTCCGAGAAGCCTGCCAAAATTTTACCCTTCCCATACAAAACCCTATGGTGGGAAAAAATCAAAACTTTGACCTTCCGGCCTGCCCCTGCCATTGCACTGGCTCTGTGTATCATTGCCCTGGGATTGAGTTTTTTCCTTCCTTTTGGATCTCATAAGGAACTAGAGCCAGGTATCGTAATAGAGAAAATTGAATCTACCCGTTCCTTTATGATATACCAACCTGAACATACGGAGACCACCGTCATCTGGATTGTTCCCACAAAGGGGAAAAAGGAGGCAACATGAAGCACTTTTTTCGCTCTTGCCTGACGTTTATGCTTTTCACTGCTCTTTTTGCGTGCACTTTTAACCCTTTAGCCCACGCGGCACGCACGGTTCAACTGGAATGGCGTGTCATCTCTGCCAGCTACAAAAAGGGGAATGTAGATCCCAGGCTTAAGGATATCTACCAGAACCTCGGCGCCATCTTCAATTACAATTCCTATCGGCTTATCAACATGAACCGCCTTGCCCTTTCCCCCAACCAGCAGGTTTCTGTCCCGTTATCAAGAAACAAGACATTTGTGATTAAGGTTACACGGGTAACCAATCAGTGGGTTCACGTGCAAGTCCAACTGCTCAAGGGGAATCAATCCATCTTCGGAACGGCCGTTCGGTTGATGAATGGAAGGACCCTTCTCATTGGGGGACCTTCAGACCACGGGAAGGTCCTTATCTTTTCTCTTAGAAGTTTCTGGTAAACCTTTTCTGATCATTCTGTGTCATGAATAAAAAGGGGAAAGAGTCGCCTAAGGCGTAAAGAAACAAGGAGGTGGCAAAATGAAAACAGCAAAATACCTCGTCATCGGTCTGAGTATTATTGCTTTCGTTATGATTTCCTCAGTGCCTTCCTATGCCGGCTGTAAACAGCGGTATCGGTGGGAGGGAATTGGAATCGCTCTTGGGAGCATGGCCCTTCTTGGAACCCTCTACAGCTGGACCCATCCACCGGCCTATGCTGCTCCCGCGGCACGTGCCTGCCCCCCTACGACTTATTACTATGCACCTCCTCCCCCACGCACATGGGTTCCCGGGCACTGGGAAATTACCCGCGAAAGAAGTGCCGGCTACTGGGAACGCACATGGGTTCCCGGGCACTATGATGCATGCGGCCGATGGGTGGAAGGACATTATGTCCGCCGTCACGTTCTTGGAGGATGGATTGAACACAGGGTATGGGTGCCTGGATACTATGAATAAAATATCCTTCTAAAGAATCAGGGGGAATCTATACAGAATGTTTCCCCCCTTTCCTATATCAATATCTGAGACGCTTTGAGCTACATCTCGAAATGCTCGAGCTGAGACAAAACGTATTCCCTGATTTTTTTTGGCGAGGGGGCGGAATTGAGGATTCTGCCCCCTGTCATTACAGGTGTGAGCAGTGGTTCAATGACCCCCCCACATTCACAGGAAAGATCGTCAATATCTTTCTTCAGGTAAACAACCTGATCCTTGAAACATTTTGGGCAGCGGTACAACTGTTTGCTCCCGGACATTTTCCCCTTTTTTGCCACAGCCTGACCGGAAATTTCAATAATATCCATGGAAAAATCCACAACGGGGGCATTACTGATAGAGGTTCCGACCCCATAGGCATCCACGTAGGGATTGAGGTCCAAAATCTTGTATTCATCCATCCCGCCACTGACAAAAATCTTGACATGTGAGAATCCACGAATATCCAGTTCCCATCTGATTTCCTCAATCATGCGCGGTAAATTTCCCCTTCGAGAGGAAGGGGTATCCAGACGAATACCATAAAGTTTTTCCTTTAAGGCTTCGGCAAGGCGTAGCGCCTCAAACTTTTCATCATTGAACGTATCTATAAGGACGACCCGCCCCACGTCCGGTTCGACGACCTCGTCAAATGCCTGAGCCGCTTTGACGGTATCCCCGATTAACAAGATCAAGGCGTGCGGCATGGTCCCTGTTGGCTTTATCCCCAGAAGTTCCGCGCCTTTTACCGCGGAAATACCGTCACACCCCCCGATATAGGCACTTCTATCCACCATCGGTGTCAAGGAAGGATGAACCCTGCGGGCGCCAAAACTCAAAACGGGCCGCTCTTCGGCAGCCTTTTTACATCGCGCCGCCTTGGTGGCGACACCGGAAGACTGACACATCAACCCCAGTATGGCGGTTTCAAGCAGGCAAAAATCCTTGTAATTTCCCTCAATCTCCATAACCGGTTCATAGGAGCTGAAAACGGTCCCTTCGGGAAGTGCCCGAATTGTTAGAGGCATTCCCTCAACGAGGGATAAGATCTCTTCCAGGCCGCAAAATACAGCCCATTTCCAGTCATCATGAAATCCCTTGGCAATAAATTCAGCCTTGACCGGACGATCAAGACCCTTCTTCTCGATTATCTCGTGCGTTCGGACAAAATAGATGTCTGTTGTTTTCCCAGCACGGATTTCCAGGGGGGTGGCAATATGAAGCTGAGGTCCCACCCCTTCATTGTCTGACTTTATTTGCATTCTCTGACTCCAAGTTTTCTGAGAACCACCATCATGGGACAAAAGTTCGTAAAGGCGGACTGAAGCAGGTTAAACCCGACAAGCCCGGTAAAGTAAAACCAGTAATGGCTGTGCAAAAACCCGAGGATTACGGATCCCAAAACTGCAATTCCACCTATTAACCGCAACCAGCGCTCAATATGCATCTTCTCTCCCATTACTCACGCTAACTTATAATAACGGTTTAAAAAGGTTATGGCAAGTGCTAATCACGGGCCCTTAATCTCTAATCTATCCAAATAACGGCATTTCCCCTAATTTTACCTTCCTTAACCCTCACCATAACCTCGGGAAGGTCATCGAATCCAAATGTTTCATACAGAGATTTAATCTTCTTTTCCTGCGCGATCTTCAAAAATTCTTTTCCGTCCTTACGCGAGATATTCGCCAGGCTGATAATTGAACGCTCCATCCAGATATGATTGTAGTCGCGGATGGTGATGGGCGTCATGGCTACCGGCGAAAGAACCAGCCGCCCGCCGCGCTCGAGATTGGCCAAAACCCCTTCCACCAAATCCCCAGCCGGGGGGAATATAATAGCTGCATCGAGTCTTTCCGGAAGAGTCTCGCTGTAATTTCCCACCCAGTCCGCTCCCATTTCCCTGGCAGCTTTGATATTTTTCTCACTCCTTGTCACCACAAAGACCTTGACACCCTGGGCGCGCGCCACCTGGAGAACATACGAGGCGGTGGGGCCATACCCATAAAGCCCCAGCGTTTCACCAGGTTTCACTTCCGTCAGACGATACGTCCGGTAGCCTGCAATCCCGGGGCACATCATAGGTGCCAACGCCTCAAAGGAAAGGGAATCTATCAGCTCAAACGCGAAGTCTTCATGAACCGTGGTGTACTGGGCAAACCCACCGTTGACATCCCATCCAGTAAACATGGCCTCCGGGCAAAGGTTTTCCCTGTCGCTCTGGCAGAATTTACACGCGCCGCATGCCTTATGAAGCCAGGCGATTCCAACCCGCTGCCCTAATTGGAAACGTCCCGTTCCTTCCCCTAACTTGTCCACGATGCCGACGATCTCATGACCCAGAACGAGGGAAGCCTGTTTGAGAGGAAGGTCCCCCTCCGCGATATGGATATCCGTTCTGCAAACGCCACATGTAACGACTTTAACCCTGATTTCTCCCGGAGCTGGCTCCGGAATCTCCAGGTTTTTCTTTGCAAGGGGATTCATCTCAATCGGGGCCTGATGATCCAGAACCCATGCCTTCATCATTCCCATTTCATATCACCCAAATCTTTCCGTAATTTGTCTGGTTGTATTCATCGTATTTCTCTCGATAGAGCCTTATCGCCATCGGCAGCGCCTCCATCAGGTCTCCAGCGACAACACCATCTTCCCCCTTGTCCTCCGCAGCTATATCTCCTGCAAGGCCATGCAGGAAGACGCCGATTTCAATAGCTTTATCAATAGAAAGTCCCCGCCCGATCATGGCGCTGATGCTTCCCGTCAGGACATCCCCCGAACCCGCCGTAGCCATCCCGGGATTTCCGGAAAGGTTGAGCCATACCCGACCATCTGGAAAGCCGATAAGGGTATGGGCACCCTTGAGAACCATGAATGCCCCTAGCTCTCTAACTGTTTGCTGAAGAATCTCCACGCGATTCGTTTTTATACTTGCAATATCCTTTCCCGTCAGGCGAGCCATTTCACCAGGATGGGGGGTCAGAATGGTCGTGGCTTTGCGATTCTTCAGAATATCCGGAGACTGTGCCACAGCTGTGATGCCATCTCCATCCAGCAGAAGCGGGACTGAAACCTGCCCCACGAGGGTTCGGACGAGCTCTTGCGTCTGTTCATTTAGTGACAAACCAGGCCCCATGACCACCATGTCCATCCGGTCACACAGGGCCAGCAGCCCCTCAAGGTTTTTCGCGGAAACGCTCCCCGTGTCGGTTTCCCACAGGGGAAAAAGCACCAGTTCCCTCGAATGACTCCCAAGATAAGGGGCAAGGGTTTTGGGCGTAGCGAGATAGGATAACCCACCACCCGCCTTGAGAAAGGAAAGCGCGGAAAACTGGGGAGCCCCAAGATAATTCTGGGAGCCCGCGATAAAGAGAGCCTTTCCATAATCCCCTTTGTGTGTATCCCGCTCTCGCATCGGCAAGGGACCGGGCAGTCCTGTTTCAACCTGGATTTCGCCCTTTTCATAAATAGCAGGGGGGAAGGAGATGTGCGTCACATAGAGCTTTCCGCAATATTCGAATCCCGGATAGAAAAGATTACCCCATTTCGGAAGCCCGAATGTCGCCGTGGCGTGGGCGCGCACCGCATCCCCCATGACTTCACCTGTATCTCCATTAATTCCTGAGGGAATGTCCACACTGAAAGCAATCTTACCAGAACGATTAATAGCATGCACAGCATCCAGGTAAAGACCGGCCACCGGGCGGGACAAGCCGGTTCCTAACATTGCATCGACCACCGCATCGCTATGGGTCAAGGCATAAGAGACCTGATCAATCGAGGTTATCTGCTTCAGTGAAAGGGAAAGCCCCTTTACAATCTCGTAATTCCGCCTGGCTGACCCCTTATATTTCTCTGGGTCCCCGAGGAGAAAAACGGCGACGTTCGCCCCATTTGAATAAAGCTTCCGTGCCACTACCAGGCCATCTCCCCCATTGTTCCCCAGCCCGCAGAACACCACGAAGCGTTTTCCGGTTAGGTGTGGGAAGTCCTTTAAAATGACAAAATAGACGGCGTGGCCAGCATTTTCCATCAGCAAATCCTCGACAATGCCGTACTGCTCAACCGCCTGGTGATCCATTTGGCGCATCTGAGAAACATTACTGATCTTCATTTTCCACCCTTCCAAGCATAAACTTAAATGAAAACTATCCTATTCTAATCCTCTTTGTCTAAAAATATTACATAAAATTTCAATAATCAAGGCTGCTATGCTACCCTCCTTATTGAAAATATATTACAGGATATTTCTCATAGCGACCTTGTAAATTACAGGTATGCTTGCCCGTAAAATCATACAAACTACGAGCAAATTTTTTATATTTAAACGGTAGCACTCACCTCAACCTTTCAAGGGATATTGCTTTTCTCCTGCCTTAATAGAGACCTTAAGCCAGTTTTCTGGCGGGACATACGGGCAAGCGTAGTTTTTGCTGTAGGCACACCATGGGTTATACGCCTTGTTAAGATCAACAATCCACTTGCCATTTTTGGTGTGATCCCTTTCATATTCAAGGTCAAGGTATCTGCCCGCGCCGTAGGTTTCTTTTCCGTTTGTTTCATCCTTAAAAGGGATGAAAAGGCGATCATCGTTGGGATCGTCTTTATATGCCTGAAGTACACATTCCTTGTTCCCTACCGTGAAATGAAATTCCCCCCATCGTAAAAAACGCCTGACATTTCCCTTAGTGTCTTCAATCTCGAGGACCTCTTTGTCAGCATGTTCTACAAGTTCAATCTCGAACCTGTAGTTTTGATCTGGAGGGTAATAATCAAGGCCATTGAATTTAATCCTTTCTTCCGGGGAGATTGGCGATTGCCAATGGACGCCGAAAAATTCATCCTTTTCTTTCCTACCTCTTTCGATTTCTTTTTCCCACGAATCACTTTCCATCTTAAACCTCCTTTAAGGAAATACGAGATGCATACCCCATGACATAATGATTGCCGTGGATAAAGGCATTTCTAAAACTTTGCCTTTCAACCGTTACACCTTCCGGTATTCCACTTAAGACTTTAGTCCGCTAGTTTTTCCCCTTTCTGTTTCATGAAGTGTCTTCTCACCAAAAATATTAGCCCACTTTTAAAAAGGTGTCCAATATTTTCCTAAAACGCCTGATTCCCCTTTTCACCATAGCCTTCGAACTTGATGTTGCCTGATTTAGCGTGTTTTATGCCTCTTTTTTCGCTGCCAGCGGCGATGAACCCAGAACCACTGGGCGGGGTCCTTTCGAATCTCTTTCTCCAGAAAACGGTGGAAGCGCTGGGTGTTGGCCACAATATCTTCCTTTATATTACCCGTCTGGACAATCTCAAACGCGGGATGGGCGGTGATATGGTGGACATTTCCTTCACACCTGTGGGAAACTGGAATCACTGCCGCACCGGTCTTCAGGGCAAAATAGGCGGGAGTGGGAAGTGTGGGCGCAGGATGCCCGAAAAAATTGATCCAGACCGCCTCGCGGCGGCGCGCCCGCTGGTCTGCCAGGACCCCTATCATCTCATTTTTTCGAAGCAATCCCAGTAGCGTTCTTGCCGCACCTCTGCTTGACACGATTTCCAACCCGAAATACTCACGTATCTCATTGATCCAACGGTCCAGGTAAGTATTCTTCAGGGGCTTCCCGATTGCATACACCGTTTTTTTCATCAGCATGGGCAGGGTAACCATCAGCTCCCAGTTCCCAAGGTGTGCAAGAAAAAAGATTATCCCATTCCCGCGTTCCAGGGCTTCCATCACCGGTTTTGTTCCATGGAACTTGACGGTTTTGGCCAGCGTATTTCGCCGTAATTTCGGGATGCGGCAGAAAACCACGAAATTCATAGCAAGATTGACAAAATTCTTTCGGGCAATGGCACGCCTTTCCTTGTCAGAATAGATTTCCTCAAAGGCGAGCGACAAATTATTCAAGGCAATCTTCCGGTGTTTTGAATCAACAAGAAAGGCGAAATTTCCTAAAACCGCTCCCATACATCTCGCCACGCTATCCGGAAGAATCTGAAAAAAGCCAGCGATAAAACGGACAATAAGATAAACGAGATAATCAAAAACCTTCCTCAATCCTTTTCTTCCTTAGTGCTAGATAAAGGAATGGCCTCATCAATCAGCATGATGGGGATATCATCCTCGATTCGATACATTAACTGACATGCCTCACAAATCAACCCATCACCTTTCTCATTCAGGTGAATTTCCCCTTTACATTTTGGGCATACCAGGATATCCAGAAGTTCCTTCGAAAGCGTCATATCAATACTCCTTTTTGTCCGCCACGATCCATCTCGCGGCATCATTAAGATCTTTTGCAACAAAGGCGGGTTGAACGTTCCATGTGTGATGGCGATAAAGCCATTCTCCCTTTCCATACCCTGTCTCAACCAGGATGGGGCGAAGCCCCGCGCGGACCGCCATCTCAATGTCCACCCCGCGATCTCCCACCACGTAGGAACGCTTTAAATCAATGTGTAGGTCACTTGCCGCCTGTTCTATCATTCCCGTGCCTGGCTTTCGATTTGGACACTGACGGCGATAGGCCGGAAGAACAGCCTGTTCGTGGTGAGGGCAATAGTAAATCCCGTCCAGTGCCAAACCGGACTCTGATAGGTGCTCCTGAAGGCGCTGATGGATTTTAACCACAAGGCTTTCGGGAAACACACCCAGGCCAACCCCTGGTTGATTCGTTACAACAACACATAGAAACCCCGCCTCCTTCAGCTTCCTTATTGCCTCCACAATACCCGGAATCAAGTGAAAGCGGTCTTCGTGGTTAACAAAACCAACTTCCTCGTTGATTACGCCATCCCTGTCAAGGAAAACTGCGGGGAGATCCGCCATTTTTTACCCTCTGCCTTTCCGACAAGATTCATCTGCACATCACTTCTCTGTAACAGGATTTTTTAACATACCTCCCCCTGAGTGGCAAGCCTTCTGCTATGGAGCTATTTGCTTTGTTCGTCATTTTGGGTCTAAGAGAGGGCAAAGGATCTTTATGGGGAGAGAGCTCTTCTTCCCAATGGTGTTTTCCTATTGTCCTTGCCTCCAAAAGAGGCAGAAAGGAATTTGAAAACACATTAGGGAAAATATTTAAAGTCCCTTATCTTTTTTACTCCTGATAGGCTTCCATCGCAAATGGCTCGGCAAACATTTCTCTTGACAGCCTCTTTTTGGGGTGGTAGATAGACAGGCAAAAGTGCCTTAGGTGGACCTAAGGGTAGAAAGAAAAGGGATAGGATTCAGTAAGAGGGTAAGAAAGCCCTGTGTGGCATAAAGTGATTAAATCGCCGTAGATTTTAAGGCGCAGCGTAACAAAAAGCCAGGAAGGCATTGACAGAAGCGAACTTCTGTCAGGGACTTTCTGGCTTTTTTGTATTTTGAGAGGGGGGTGAAAAAAGGGGAAGATGGCATTCTTCATGACAGCGCTAAGGGTTAAAGGTTGAATCGTAATAAGGGGGCCATTACTTATGAGAGTTGAAGAGGCTTTAAGGTCAATCAACAGTAAGGATGTGGAATTTATTCAGAGAATGGTAAGCGTGGAATATGACAGCAAGACACAATTTCCCTTAAAATTTCTTTACCAAAGGCAGAAATATAGGGTGACAAAAATTCTCGGCTCTTTTAAGGGGGACCTGTCAACTGAAGATATTGCTTTCCTTGTGAAGACAGATGACGGGAACATTTATCTTCTGGATCTCCACTTTCTTGATTCCAGTGGTTGTAATTCCCCGCCCCAAGGTTTTTGGATATTAAGGCTCAGGATATTGAGGGATGATGAGTTGATGTTTTTTTACCGAGGGGAGAGAAAGATGCTGGTTAACATGCAATTAAAAAAGGTGGTTGATTTTCACGGGCATCTCTGCCCTGATTTAGTTATAGGTTGCCGTGCTTCAGAGTTGGCTTTAAAGACCCTATCGCCTAAAGGAGAGGCAAACAATTCATTGGTGGTAATAGCTGAAAACAAAACAAGTGCATTGGATGCAATTCAGAACATCACCGGCTGCACCGTTGGAAATGGGAGATTGATAGTCAGGGATTACGGCAAACATAAATATACCTTTGTGACAAATCATCATGACCGCGCTCTAAAGATTTCACTCAAGGAACGTTATATTAATGCCGGGGAGAAGTATCTTGGCTTAGAGGAAAAGATTATAAGAAACGAGGCTACCATAGATGAGGTAGCTTTATTCCAGGTATTATTGGACGAGCGGGTAAAAATGTTGCTTTTGCCAAAGCATGACGAGCTTTTTGATGTAGTTGAGACAAAGAAGGAATTTCCCCGGGCCGATGTTTCAACAGTTTTTTCCCGATGTTCCCTTTGTGGAGATTTGACACTTAGATCAAGGCTTTTGGATATGAACGGAATGTTTATCTGCAAGCCTTGTTTTGATCGGATGAGACGCGAATTTTTTACCCCAAGACCTAAGTACAGCAGCTATAACAACTAAGTGGGAGGGCACAATTGTTGAGGCAGATGCCAAGGTTAGCAAGTAATGCTTTAGCAGACAAGTGGTAAACTCAAGGCTCACAGGTTTTAGATGTGAAGTGTAAAGCGTTATGCGTTAGGTAAATATTTAAGCTCGAAGCCCCAAGCTCAAAGGGTGTTTTTAAAGGTTTTCAGCTTCTAGCTTGGAGCTTCCATGCCTTTGCCTTTTGCCCATGTTCACACGAAATAGACGAGATAAACGAAATAAACAAGTGGTGCAGAAGTTGGACTTTTTACAAGCCACAAAAAACAGGAGAGAGGATTGATATCATGGGAGAAGATATTGAGAAACTGAAACATCTATTGCCACATCTTTTGGAGCATAACCTTGAGCATGTTGATGAACACAG
>JALTEW010000078.1 GCA_027073795.1 bacterium
TGCTAGGAAGATGGTCGTTTACCAGGGCATCTGCTGCTCGTTTCGCCTGAATAGCGGAAATCCCAAATGCCACGATAAGATTCTCTTCTCCTTCCCCTTCCAGTTTGTACGTTCCTTTTATCTTTTCCAGAAATAACGATCTTTTTCCCCTTAATGCCTCCTTACGCCCCGCCATCTTTTCGATGTCCAGATAAAGTGTCGTAGAGACCTGTTTGCCACCGCTTTTCATCCCTTGAAGGGCTTCCCGATTTTTGGGAATCCCTTTGAAACCGATGGCGGAAAGATCGACTGTTTCCACCAGTTGCGCACATGCCGCATCCACGAGGATGATAACCGGCAGGCGATAGGTCTCAGCTATCCGGAATGCCTCGTGTGTGGCGATGGCACAGTCCGTCGGGGTAGAGGGAGTGAATAGCGGCGCAAAACCGTCACCTGATCGGGCGCCATAGAGAATGCTCAGGGTGTTGGACTGCTCGGGATAGATATTTCCAGAACCCGGGCCGCTTTGAGAGAAAACGACACATACAAGGGGAAGCTCGGCGGCACTGAAATAGGATACGGCACGTAGGGCGTCCGGCACATCGATGGAGTTGACTGCTGTCAGAACCCTTGCCCCGGCGAGGGTAGCGCCATAGGCCATGAACATGGCAGACAAGGGGTCTTCCGGCTGGAAGACGCGGAGGCCACTCCCTTTTACATCTTCCATGATAAGATACTCCATAAGATCCGACTGGTTGGGAACAGGATACCCGTAGAACCGGTTGCATCCGCTCCGAATGGCGGCTTCTCCAATAGCTTCAGCACCTTTTAGCAGGCGTTTTTTATCCATGGGATGTTCCTTTTAAGATGCCACGACGATAGGCATGGGTTTATAAATTTCAAAGGCCGTGACGGGACAAACCGTAGCGCAGTTGGCACATCCCATACACAATTCATCGTCGGTGCATTGGACAGGATGATAGCCATTGGCATTAACCATGTTAGACAAAACGAGGATTTTCCTTGGGCAGACCTGGGTACACAGACCACACCCCTTGCACCGTGTTTGATCGATAACAACACGTTTCATAATAATCCCTTATCTTTTAAAGTTTTTGCATGCTGGTAGCCAAGCTTCAGGGCCTTTCGGTTGAAACCGAGAAAACGCTCGGGGGAAGAATGCTCAATATATTCCATCAACTTACTGAACGAAAAGGTGGGTTTTCCGAAGAATGAATAGAACCCCAACATAACCATGTTTGCCGACAGGGGAGAACCAATTTCTGCAGCCGTTTTATCGGCATCGATGGTCGAGAGAATGACCCCCCTTTCGGAAAGATAGGAATCGAGTCTGGAATTTCCCGTTCCTGGTTCCGGGGTATTGAGGATACAAAGTCCCCCTTCCTTCAGCATGGGGAGGTTCTTGATGCCTTCGGATGCCTCAAACCCAAGCAACACATCCGCTTCTCCCATCCCGATGAGGGGGGACTGATAAGGTCCGATTTTCAGATGAGAAACAACGGATCCTCCCCGTTGGCTCATACCATATTCATCCGCGCTGAAAACAGGCAAATTTTGTTGGAAGGCGGTGTTGAGCAAGATGGTGCTGCCTACAAGAACCCCACGTCCTCCTACACCGGCGATGATGAGTGCCTGTTTTTTCAAGCCACGTCCTCCGGAATAGTAAAAATGGTTACGGGTAGAGATGGATCCTTTAAGAGTTTCTGGCGGGTGTCTTTACTTTCAGGTTTGAGCGGGATAACCTGAACATGTGTCATGGTGTCCAGGAAGGTATGGATAAGGGTTTCGTGTTCCGGACGTACCACCATCAAACACCTTACAGGGGCGGTGTTATAAATCGCGTTAGTGGTTGCCTGCATTCCGTAATGGAGAAAGGCGGGTGAATCGGTAATTCCCAGGATGGGAGGAGCCTTTTTATCCCCCTGGGCGTGGGCGTATCCCGCCGTGACACTGATGGCACCCCCACGTGACACGAAGTAATCAACGGGGAGCTTGGCGGTCAAGGGGGTTTTGTCCGCGACGAGAAGAGGGGCGGATTTCATGCCTTTAAGTTCACTCAGGAAATGAGCGAGTGGCGATGGTTTAACTTTGTTGCTGGGAGGTTGGGGATTATTACTCATTTTCCTGCCACTTTTCCCCCGCCTTATTTTATCTAAAAGTTGAACAAGAGGGTCTTTCTGCCACGAGGAAACCTGACGGAAGCTGTTATCTGTCAAACGGCCCAGCGCCTTTTTCCCCTCTGGAATCTGAAACTGAATAGTGGGAAAACGGTCCTCGATAATAACGGTTTTTTTGTGTGATCGGATGAATTGGTTAAGTGGTGCGATGGGCAGCGGGAAGGGCATCTGAACCGACAGCAAAGAAATATGGTGCCTCTCCGCCCAAGGCCTAATGAGCGATAGGTTTGCGTGGTTGCAGATGATTCCCAGGTTGTTTTCCTTCCCTCCGATTTGGGTAATTTGACCTTTTATGCCAGATTCCGCGATCTCCCTGAGCCGTTGATTGAGTTTTTTGTGAAGCAAGAAACGAAAGCGCGGGGTCGCTGCCCACCTGGCCGGGTTCTTTTCAAAATCGGTTCGCCGTTTTTTCCCAGTTTTCCCTCTTGAAAGCGCGGGTCCCCTTGGAATCTTGGTGTCGATATGAAACATTACAGGGGTTTCAAACTGTTCCGACAGGGTAAAGGCCTGTTTAAGAAGGAATGACAGGTGAGTTAAGCCAGACAATTCCAGGACAGGCATTTTTGCAAACATCGCCAGGGATACCGGATCACAATTGCTGCTGTAAGGAAGAGGAGGGGTAGTATCAACCGTGACAATCACAAATCCTCCAGCGACACCAGTATAAATGGAACTCATCAGGGGATCCATCGCAACCGGAAGGGAAAACCCATGGGTGAGAAATGCAGATCGTTTTTTCCCGTAGCTGTATGTCAGAGCGATTTCGTATCCGATTTTTTCGCTGACCGCGCGTTCCGCAACGAGGGGAAATTTCAGCCTGCCCGCTGCTTGAGATACCTGATTCTGGACATCTTCTGCCCCCTCCATCAAGGCGATGGAAAGATACTGACATCCGTTTTCAATAAGCCCTTCTGCAAGCTGACTACACCAATCCGTTTCCATAAAGCCCTTTCCATTGCTGCCATTCCCTATGCCCTGTAAAAGAAGGGGGCTATTTGGGAGGTGATTTCTTCTTTTCTATATTCTTTTTGGCCTGCTCGATGATATCGAGGAGGGTAGTCATCTTGTCCTTCGGGGTGGGGTGCAGGAAGCGTTCGATCTCCGCAGGCGTATAATGTTTTCTCAGATATGCCTCGATATCGAAAAACAACTCCCAGCACACCATGATCCGTTCGCAGGGCATCCCGTTCTGGACTGTCTTGCAATAAAAAAAAGGAACTTCTCCCCCCAGTTTGGGGCACCTGAGCCTTTTTTTATCTAATTCCTCCTCGTCCATCATTTCCTCAAACAAACCC